>CAZADU010000602.1:0-2159 GCA_964483945.1 uncultured bacterium | reverse complement strand
GGACCCGACGACCGGCTCGAGCGCACTGCACTGGGACGTGCTCACGCCTCAGGTCAACACCGACGGCGAACCGTGGCCCTACGGCGCGTTCAAGTATCCGCGCGCGATGGGCGGCAACGCGTTCGTCGCCTCGTACACGCTTCCGGCCGCGACCGGCGATGAGACCGACTACGCGCTCTACACGTTCACGCTCGACCAGTCCGGTGCGGGCACGCTCGGCAGCCCGGCCACGTTCTCGGTCGGCAACCTGACGTTCCTCTACAACGACCCCAACACGAACGAGTTCGACGCCCAGCTGCTGGCACCGCACGCCCGTCCCCCGGTGATCCCCTCGACCGTCAACCATAGCCTGACCTACGGCGAGTTCATCGCGCAGGACGTATTCAATCGCAGCAACACCGATGGCCAGGAAGTCCCGGTGCGCGGCGTCGACGCGGTCGACAGCATCGCGGTCATCGCCGCACGGCCCACCATGGTCGGCGAGATGAACGACTTCTCGGCGAACGACTTCGAGAAGCGTGCGCTGATCGGATTCGCGCCCGTGCAGTCGGACGGTTCATTCCGGATCCGGGTGCCCGCCAACACGCCGCTCAGCTTCGCCACACTCGACAACCTGAGCCGCGGCTTCGTGGTCAAGCGTACGCACCTGTATGTGCGCCCCGGTGAGCAGTTCGACAAGTGCACCGGCTGTCACGAGAACCGCCTTCCCGGCGGCCCCGTGGCGACGAACCCGAGCCCGGCCTCGGCGATGCTGCCCGCGCACGACCTGAACATCCCGTCTTCAGAGTTCATGGTCATCAACTACCAAAACGACATCGGCCCGATCGTGAACGCCAAGTGCGTCAGCTGTCACCAGCCCGTGATCGTCGGCCCGGACACGACGCTGGCCGGCAACCTCGACCTCACCTCGGTTCCGGACACGGTCCGCATGAACCGCATCTTCCCGCGCGGCTACGTGAACCTGTCGGGCGAGATGATGTCCGGCGGCCCTCAGGTCACCGATCCCGCGTTCCCCCGCCGCTCGCGGCTCATCGACTACGTCCTCGGCGCCGGCACTCGTAGCGGCTCGGGCCCGCATCCGTCGGGCGCCGACTCGCTCACCGCCGCCGAGCGCCGCCGGTTCAATCTCTGGGTGCTGCTGGGCGCCCAGTACAAGTGAGCGAGGCCCGATCCCCCATGTCCCGCACCCTCCATCGCAACGCGATTCGCGCCGCATTCGTGGCGGCATTCACGGCCGCATCGCTGGCCGCCGGCGCGCCGGCGCTCGCCGGCGAGCCGGTTGCCGCCTATTCGGCCGCGACCGGTTCGGCCGAGTCGGCGCTGGCCAGCCGGACGCTACGCATGCTCGACGGCTCGAGCACGACGCTGGCCTCGATGCGGGGCCAGGTCGTGGTGGTCAACTTCTGGGCCACCTGGTGCGCCCCGTGCCGCCGCGAACTACCGCGGCTCGACGCGCTGCACCGCGAGATGAGTGTGCAGGGAGCGCGCGTGGTCGCCGTCTCGATCGATCAAGACGCCAGAAACGCGCGACGGTTCGCGCGTGCCGCGCGCTTGTCCATGCCGGTCGCGCACGACGGGCCGGCGGGTCTCGCGCGCGAACTGGACCTGCGCCACGTGCCGGCCACTCTGGTGTTGGACCGGGACGGTCGCATCGCATGGAGCACCGGACGCTCCGACGACGCCGAACTGGCGAAGCTGGAGTCCGTCGTGCGGCGCCTGCTCGGCGCCGTCCCGATGGTGGCCGGCGAACCGAACGGAGGCGGGAGATGAAGCAGACATCCGTCACGCGAGCCGCACTGCTGCTGCTGGCGGCGGTGCTGTGCGCGCCGGCCCTCACCGGCTGCGCGGCGAAGTCGGTCGCGGCCTATCAGCGCGAGAACCTCGCCGACCCGATCATGGCGTTCCAGACGCGGGCCAAGAAGGACGCACGCCGCGTGCGCGCGCTCGAAGCCCGCGAGGGCTCGACCGGCGGCATCGGCGGCGAGGGCGGAGGCTGCGCGTGCAAGTGACGCTCGGCATGGCCCGCTGCCTCGCGGCCATCACCCTCGGCGCGTTCGCCGCTTCACCGGCGGCCGCACAGGTGGCGGGCGATCCCGGCGTGGCCAGCGGGCTGTTCCGTGTATTCGTCGACTCGAAGCACGTGCTGGTGCGTTCGCTCG
>CAZADU010000601.1:0-2623 GCA_964483945.1 uncultured bacterium | reverse complement strand
CCTCCTGCACGCGCGGCAGCGTCGCACCACCGTGCATGAGTTCGCGTGCGCGACGGGACGCCGAGCGGCCGATCACCCCGCCCGGGTGCAGGTAGCGGAAGTCCTCGGGCTGGAACCCGCGCTGCTGCATGAGCGCGATGGCGAGGCAGTCGCCCACCACCTGCGTCAGCGTCACGCTCGTGGTCGGCGTGAGGTCCATGGGGCACGCCTCGGCCACGGGTCCCAGCACAATGGCGGCGTCGGCGCGCTCGGCGAGCGGTGAGCCGGGCTGCACCACGATGGCGACCAGCGGGATGCCGTGCCGTTCCCCATACGGCATCAGCGCGAGCAGCTCATCCGTAGCACCGCTCTTGGACAGGAACAGTGCGGCGTCGCCGCGCGCGAACAATCCGGCGTCGCCGTGCAGGGCGTCAGTCGGATGCAGGAACACTGCCGGTGTGCCGGTGCTGGTGAGTGTGGCAGCGATCTTCTGGCCGATCAGCCCGCTCTTGCCCACGCCCGCGACGATGGTCTTGCCGCGGCACTCGGCGAGCAGTTCCACGGCGCGCGTGAAGCTCTCGCCCAGGCGCGACTCCAATGCCGCGACGGCCTGTGCTTCGGTACGCACGACTTCGCGCGCCAGCGACAGTACATCCTGCTTCATCGCCACGCCGTGCCCCTGTCGGTCCTGTCGCTCCATACGAACCTCCACCGCCGGCGCGTCACAGCGCCTCGTAGCGCTCGAGCACCTTCGGCCACGTGCCGTTGTGCTGGAGCAGCTTCTCGACCGCCTCGCGCACCGCGCCGAAGCCGGCGCGTGCCGACGTGACCGTGCGCACCACGCGTAGCACCTCAGGTGCCGCGTCGGCCACCGCGATCGGCCAGCCAACTCGTCGCAGCAACGGGATGTCGGGCAGGTCATCGCCCACCATGGCACACTCCTCCCAGCGCGCGTTCTCGCGCGCCAGCACCTTCTCGGCGCACGCGACTTTGTCGTGGATGCCGAGGTAGTGCTCGAGCTTCAGGTCGTGCATGCGCGCGGCCACCGCGAGCGAGTCGCGGCCGCTGATCACCACAGGGCGGATGCCCAAGTCGCGCGCCCATTCGAGCGCCAGACCGTCACGCACCCAGAAGTTGCGTGTGTCGCCCTCCCGCGTAAACCCGATCACGCCGTCGGTCAGCGTGCCGTCCACGTCCAGGAACAGCACCTTGATGGGCGTGGCGTCAGGGACGGCGGACACCGGCGGGCGCCTCCTGGACGGACTCGTGCACGCGCACTGCCTCGTCCAAGAACGCGGCCGCGCGCGACAGCGGCAACTGCGTGGCCGCGTCGGACAGCGCGCGATCGGGGTCGGGGTGCGCTTCGAAGAACAGGCCGTCCACGCCGCACGCCACCGCGGCGCGCATGAGCGGGAACGCGAAGCGGCGGTCGCCACCGGTCTCGCCACCACCCGGACGCTGCAGCGAATGCGTCGCGTCGAACAGCACGGGCCAGCCGGTCTCTCGCATCGTCACGAGGCCGCGCATGTCCACCACCAGGTCGCCGTAGCCGAACGTGGTGCCGCGCTCGGTGAGCAGGATGCGCTGCCCGCCTGCTGCTGCGATCTTGTCCACTGCGCGCTGCATGTCTGCCGGCGCCAGGAACTGCCCCTTCTTCACGTTCACCGCGCGGCCGGTCTTAGCCGCGGCCTGGAGCAATGCCGTCTGTCGGCAAAGAAACGCGGGGATCTGCAGCACGTCCGCCACCTGGGCGACGGCCGCGATCTCGTGCGTCTCGTGCACGTCGGTCAGGATGGGCACGCCGAGTTCGCGCTTCACGCGCGCCAACGCGTCCAGGCCCTCATCGCCCGGCAAGCCGGCAAAAGAACCACCGCTTGAGCGATTGGCCTTGCGGTAGCTGGCCTTGAACACGAACGACAGCCCGCGCTCTTCGGTGAGTTCCTTGAGCCGCGCGGCCACGGTCAGGCACAACTCAGCACTCTCCACCACGCACGGCCCGGCCACGACCAGCAGATTGCCGGCGCCCACACGGGCCTCGCCGATGGTGAACGAGTTCACGAGTGCGCTTCCTGGCCGGCGTTGTCGGGCGCCGTCGCTGGGATGTAGTCCCAGTTGCCGAGCCGTGACTTGCGCCGGTCGAGCGAGGCGCGCACGAAGTCCACGAACAGCGGGTGCGGCTCGTGCGGACGTGACTTGAGCTCGGGATGGAACTGCACTGCCAGGAACCAGGGATGGTCCGGCAGCTCGATGATCTCGACCAGTTCGCGCCCCACGCACTTGCCCGAGAGCACCAGCCCGCGCGACTGGAGCTGGGCCGCGTGCTTGTTGTTGAACTCGTAGCGGTGGCGGTGGCGCTCCTCGACCTCGAGCCTGCCGTAGGCGCGGGCGGCGAGGCTCCCCTCCTTCAGCGCGCAGCGGTAGGCGCCGAGCCGCATGGTGCCGCCCTTTTCGGTCACGTCGGACTGCTCGCTCAGGAGATCGATGACCTTCTGCGGCGACGAAGGATCGAACTCGCTCGAGTTGGCCTTGTCCCAGCCGGCGACGTTGCGCGCGAACTCGATGGTCGCGACCTGCATGCCGAGGCACAGGCCCAGGTACGGCACGCCCCGCTCGCGGGCGAAGCGGGCGGCCATGATCTTGCCCT
>CAZADU010000600.1:0-2801 GCA_964483945.1 uncultured bacterium | reverse complement strand
GAGATGATGGTGGGGCGCCTCACGGTGAACTCGCCCGCCGAGGCGGTGAGCGTGGTGAGCAAGCTGGTCGCCTATGAGAATGTGCAGCAGCCCGACGCGTGGCGGCGCAACGTGCTGCTCACCACCGACGACGCGTACTCGGGCGAGACCACGTTCGGCGGCGGCGGTACGACCAGCGACTACTGCCACCGCTCGTACGAAGAGCTGTTCGTGGACCTGAACCGGCGCATGCACCAGTTCATCACGAGCGACTCGGGCGTGGCGGGCATGAACGTCGAGGAGTTCAACCTGCGTTCGTACCTGATCAATGAGCCTATAGACCTGAGCGGGTTCGACACCTGCCGCGTGAGCCGCGATGACACGCGCGCCCGCACGCACGCCAGTGTCACACCCGTGCTGCTGGGCAAGCTGAACGCCGGCCTGTTCCTGTGGAATTACCAGGGCCACGCCAACGAGTTCGTGCTCACCCACGAGGACCTGTACATCAACTCTGGCATCGGCCAGGCGGACGACTCGCAGCGGCTCGCGAACGACGGCAAGCCGTTCCTGTTCACCGCGTTCTCGTGCCACGCGAACATGTTCGCGCGGCCCGACCACCAGTTGAACTTCGGCGTCGGGCCGTGCCTGGGTGAGGACCTGTTAGCCCTCCCGAACGGTCGCGGCTCGATGGCGAGTTGGGCGTCGGTCTGCTACGAGGTGGTGCCGAGAAATGGCCAGGACCACGTGAACGTCGAGCTGATTCGCAGCATGTTCGTGAACCCGCCACGCGACGAGTATCTGGGCGCTGATGATCGCGGCTCACGCGTGGTGCTGGGCGAGGCCATCCTGTCCACGCTGTTCCGCTACCTTGGCACCACGCAGAGCTATGCCGCCGAGCGCGGGCTGGCGGTCACCTACACGCTGTTGGGCGACCCCGCCACGCGCATGTCCATCGGCCGCCCGCTCGGCGGCGTGCTCGCGAACCAGTCGCCCGTTACCAGCGGCCAGCCACTGCGCCTGCATACGCTTGGCGACACGCTGCGGATCGAGGCGAACGTGGTCTCCAACGTCAGGCTCGACACGCTGGCGTTGTTCGTCAACGACGGCGCCGGCGACGTGCAGGTGCCGAGCGCTGACTACACGCTCACGCCCGCGTTCCCCGATACCGCCGCGGGCAGCCTGTATGGCGGCCGCCGGTTCCGCTTGGTGCACCGCTCGCAGCCCACGCCGCGCTCGCGCACCTACTCGGTGGTGGCGCGCGACCGCAACGGCCTCGTGCAGCGCACCGACGTGGTGCTCCGGCTGGAAGGCGTGTTGCGCAACGGTGGTACGCCGATCGCCGATAACGATGAGGTGCCGCCGAACGCCGCGCTGTCGCTGCTGCTGCTCTCGCCCGCGCCCATCCTCGACCCGCAGAGCGAGATCGCGCTGACCGTGGGTGGCCTGGCGCAGGCGTTCACGGCTCAGCCCGCGCCCGGCGACGCGTCGGGCCGCGAATGGATCCTGAACTGGACGCACGCCGACTACCCGATCGACGAGTACACCGTGGTGGCCACGGTGCAGAACGGCGGCGCCGTGACGCTGCGGTTCCAGGTGACGGCGTCGGCGACACAACTGGCGTTTCGCGACCTGTTCCCGTTCCCGAACCCGGTGGACAACGACGGCACGCGGTTCTCGTTCATGCTGCTGGGCGGCGAGGCCGCCGACGTGAAGTTGAACGTGTTCTCGCAGTCGGGACGCTCGATCTACACGCAGGTGTGGCGTGCGCTCGATCCGGGCTACCACCAACTGGCCTGGGACGCGCGCGATGCCGAGGGCGATGACCTGGCGAACGGCGTGTACTTCTACCGCCTGAGCGCGACCAGCGTGAGCGGCTCCACGACGCAGCAGCTAGGGCGGCTGGTGAAACTGCGCAAGCCGAACCGGGTGGACGAGCCGACGGTGCCGTAGGGGTTCACCGATTGCTGCTAGTTTCTGGTGGATCGAGCGGTGGACCGCGACGCCGCCCTACCGAGAGCGCGAGGAGGAGACGATGAGGTTCTTGCTCAGGCCTGCCATATGGCTGCTCATGTGCTGCTCGGCGTTCGGTTCGCCTGTGGACTCGCCCGCGAAAGCTGCCGCAGCGGCTCCACCGCCGACTGCCGAAGTCATGCGCGCCATCGCCGTGGCCGAGGACCGGCGAGACTGGGCGGGCGGTGTTCTCTCGGCAGCGCTGAAGCACCCGAACACCGAGGTGCGGGTGCGGGCCGCACTGGCCACCGGGCGGCTGCAGGACTCGCTCAGCGTGCCGGCGCTGGCCAAGCTCGTCTCGGACCGTGAAGTGACGGTGCGGCGCGAGGCGGTATTCGCGCTGGGGCAGGTCGGGAACCGCTCGGCTCGCGCCGCGCTTGAAGGCGCGCTTGCTGACCGCGATCCCGAAGTGGTCGCACTGGCGGTGGAAGCACTCGGCAAGCTGGCCGACCCCACGGTGACCGGCCGGCTCACGCCGTTCCTGCGCAAGGGCACGCCGGTGCAGCGCCTGCGGGCAAGCGAGTCACTGTGGCGGCTGGGGGACTCCACGGGCGTGGACGCGCTGATCGCCGCACTCGCCGATCGCGACCCGGCCGTGCGCTGGCGCGTGGTGTGGGCGCTCGAGAAGCTGCCGCAGGCGGCGCGCATCGTGCCGGCCGTCGCGCCGCTGCTGAGTGACACCGACCCCCTCGTGCGCGCACATGCGGCGCGCACGCTCGGCCGGCTCAAGTCGCCGCTCGCCACCGGAGCGCTGATGGGCGCGCTCGAGGACTCGGATGCCGCCGTGATCGTGAACGCCGTGCGCGGGCTGC
>CAZADU010000599.1:0-2030 GCA_964483945.1 uncultured bacterium | reverse complement strand
CACCGCCGCTGCACCCGACCAGTCCGGGGTGATGCAACTGACACTCGCGCGCGAGTCGGTGGGCAACTCGCCGACGGACTACCTCGTGAAGCTCACCACCAAGGGCGTGATCGCCAGCTCTCGCGGCGGTCCCGAGACGATCGGGCCGTGGCCGGCTTGGGTGGGCTCGGTGACCGTTCCCGACGGCCAGGGCGGGCACGGCACCATGGTGGCCGCGTTCGTGCGAACGTCACCCGACGTCCTGCTCCAGCTGCTGGGGCGCGGCGCCTCCCCCGGGGATGCCGGCGAGCAGAAGGTGCTGGCGGCGTTCCGCTCCCTCACGCGGCTCGCCGACCCGCGTCGCGGCATGGTGCAGCCCGTGCGACTCAAGGTGGTGACCGCGGCGTCCGCGGGCGAACTCCGCGGGCTCTGGCCCACGCTGGGCAGCGGGCTTGTGCCGTTGGAGGAGGGTGCCATCCTCAACGGACTCGAGCCGGACGAGGCCGTACAGAAGGGCCAGTGGCTCAAGGTGGTCGAGGCGCCGCGTTGGTGAGCGAGAGTGCTGGGATCACCGCGGTCCGGGGTCCGCGCCAGGGGGCGTTCAGGAGATGTCCAAAGCCTTGTTCGGGCAGGGGTTCGGTGTCCGCTCGCAAGAACTTTCACGAGCGGGTTGACAACCCGCTGATGCACCCCTAGGTTGCCCCGCTGACATGACCCGACTCATCGCCAGCCTCATTGCCGCCGCGACACTTGCGTCCGCCACCGTGGCGCTGTCGCAGTCATTCAACGTGCGCCTGGGTGCCAACAAGGGTCCGGAGCAGCCGATCGCGTTCAGCCACAAGATCCACGCGGGCACGCTGGGGATGGACTGCAAGTACTGCCACAACGGTGCGGCCAACTCGCCGTGGGCGAACATCCCCGCGGTGAGCACGTGCATGGGCTGCCATAAGTTCGCAATGACCGACCGCCCCGAGGTGCAGAAGCTCGCGGGCTACTGGGAACGCGGCGAGCAGGTGCCCTGGGTCAAGGTCCACTACACGCCCGACCACGTGAAGTTCAACCACAAGCGTCACGTGCGCGCCGGCGTCGAGTGCCAGACGTGCCACGGCCCGGTGCAGGAGATGGACCGCGTCTACCAGTACAACTCACTCAAGATGGGCTGGTGCGTGACATGCCACCGGCAGAACGTCGACAACCCGAAATTCCCCGCCAGCATGGATTGCCTGGTCTGCCACCACTAGGACACGCCCTCTCATGAGCGATTCGGTCGTCCTCCATCGCCGTGACTTCCTGAAGCTGGTCGGTGTCGGTGTCGCCGGCACCGCGGCAGGTTGCGCCGCGCCACCGGCGGAGAAGCTGATCCCGTACCTGGTCGCTCCCGAGGACATCCTCCCGGGCGTGCCCTACTTCTATGCCAGCACCTGCCGCGAGTGTCCCGCGGGCTGCGGCGTCGTGGTGCGCACGCGTGAGGGCCGCGCGATCAAGCTGGAGGGCAACGCGAAGCACCCACTCGGCGAAGGGGGGCTGTGCGCGCGAGGCCAGGCCGGGCTGCAGGGGCTCTACGATCCCGACCGCGTACGCACGCCGCTGGTGAAAGACGGCAGTGCGTGGAAGAGCATCACGTGGGACGAGGCCATGGCTCTGCTCGCCGGCAAGCTGGGTGCTGCCAAGGGCAAGGCCATGCTGCTCACGGGCCTCGAGACGGGCACGCTGCGCTCCCTCGCCGGCGAGTTCGCGGCTGCCACCGGCGGCCGACACGTCATGTGGGAGCCGTTCGGCTACGAGTGCGTGCGCGCCGCCAACCGCGCCACGTTCGGCGTGGATGCGGTGCCGCGGTACGACTTGGGCGCAGCGCGCTGCGTGATCGCGTTCGGTGCGGACTTCCTCGAGACGTTCGCCTCGCCGGTCTCGCAGGCGCGTGGCTACGCCACACTGCGCACCAAGCGCGACGACGGCGCAGGCCACTTCGTGACGGTCGAATCCCGGCTCTCCACGACGGGTGCCAATGCCGACGAGTGGGTTGCCCCCAAGCCGGGCACCGAGTTCGCCCT
>CAZADU010000598.1:0-3303 GCA_964483945.1 uncultured bacterium | reverse complement strand
TGGTCGGCGAACCCGTCGGTCGAAACACGGCACCCGCCATCGCCGCCGCGTCCGCGTTCTTCGGCGACCGAACGACCTTCGCGGTGCTGCCCTCGGACCACGCCATCGACGACGAGGCGTCGTTCGTGTCGGACTTCGAGCACGCCTTCCAGGTAGCATCCCGCGAGCCGCTGCTGGTCACGTTCGGCATTCGGCCCACGTACGCCGAGACCAGTTTTGGCTACGTGAAGCGCGGTGAGCCCATCGCCGAGCGATTGCACCGCGTGGCGCAGTTCACCGAGAAGCCCGACCTCGAGCGCGCCCAGGCATGGGTGGCCAGCGGGGACTACGCTTGGAACAGCGGCATGTTCGTCTGGGGCAAGCGCACGTTCATGAACGCGCTCGCAGCGGGCCGGCCGGCGATCGCCGGGCGTCTCGGCCCGTTGCGCTTCCGCGCCGGAGAAGAGCGCGCGTTCGAGGCTGCGCTGGCCGAGTGCTTCGCCGCGGTGGAGTCGGTCTCGGTGGACTACGCCGTGCTCGAGGTCTCGCCCGATGTGGTGGCACTCGAGGCGACGTTCGACTGGGACGACCTCGGCAGTTGGAGCGCGTGGGCACGCCGCCAGTCGCGCGACGCGCGCGGTAACGTGACGTGGGGTGACGCGGTACTGGTGGATTGTGACGACTGCGTCGTCGTGGGCGATGGGGTGCCCGCCGCGCCGCTGGGGCTCTCGCGCATGGTGGTCGTGAGCACGCCGAACGGCACGCTCGTATGCCACCGGCAGGACACGGAGCAGGTGCGGCGCGTCACCGAAGCGGTGCGCGCGAGCAGGAGCCGGACATGACCAGTCGTGACGCACGGTGGGGCCCGCGTAAGATGCTCGCGCTGCGCTTATTCGCGCTGCGCTTATTCGCGCTGCGCATGTTCGCGCTGTGCATGTTCGCGGCTGTCGCCTTTGGTTGTGCAACCCTGGCGAAGGCCCCTGCGAGTGCGCCGCCGCCGCCCGCCGCAAAAGCCACAGCGCCCGCGGCCGCACCGCAGAACTCGGCCTCGGCCGCCCGTTCGGATTCGCTGCCGTCGCCGGACGCCGAGCTTGTCCTGGCGAGCATTCCCGAGCCGCTGTCCGCCGCGCAGCAGGTCGCACCCGATTCGACCAAGCGCCGCTCGTTCTCCGCGCCCGAGGCCGGCCATGACACGCTGCGTGTGCAGCCGCAGGACGGCGAGACTGCCAACGTCCCCGTGCCCTCGCCGATGCCGGTCACGGCTGCGCCCGTCGTCTCGTTCGCCCCACCCGAGTCCACGGCGCGCGTCGTGCCGCTGGCATCCGCACCCTCTGCCTCCGCGCCGCCGGCGGCCCCGCCCGCGACGTCTGCGCCCGCGACTTCCGCGCCTATGACGGCCGCGCCGGCCGCACCAAGTGCTGCGGCCGCGACCACCGCGACGGGCACCACGCCGCCGCCACCGCAGGGTCCGTGCTGGCACGTTCAGGTCGCCGCTCCCGCGACGCGCGAGGAGGCTGAGTCACGGCTCGAGGTCGCGCAGTCGCTGCTGGTCGTGAAGATGGCGATCGTGCCCGAGAAGGGGCTCTACAAAGTGCGCACGAGCGACTGCATGACACGCGAGGTGGCCGACTCGGTGAAGCGCCGCGCCCTGGATTCCGGCTTCGACGGCTCGTTCCTGGTGGACACGTCGGTCGCCACGAAGCCCGCAGCCGTGAAGCAGAAGCCCAAGTCCGCGGGCAACCGATGAGCCGGCGGATCACGAAGCGCATGCTCGCAGGTTGCCAATGAGCCGAAGGCTCATCCTCTACGAAGACCGCCACTGGCGTTCGCTCCGGCCGCTCACCGACCTGCTACCGGTGCCTGCGCTCGCGTTCGGCGGCTCGGACCTCGCGCGCCGCTGGCTCGCGCTCACACGGCTGCCGCTCGCCTCGATCGAGGCTCGTGCCGGCGCGCTGGCCGGTTGGATGTCGCCGCTGGTGCCCGACACCTCGCCGATGGGTGCGAGCGACGAGGCCATCGTGATCAACGCCGCCGCAGTGCCCGGCCCGTGGTTCGACGCCGCGCTCGAGGGCCGCGCCCCGGCGCTGTGGCTGGGCGACGGGCGCATCGCCGGCGCGCGCCTGCCGCTTTCCATGCTGCGCGGCGGGCTCGGGCGCGGCGAGGATTTCGAGACCGTGCTTCTGGGCCTGGCGCTTCCCGCGCTGCCGGTGGATGCCGGGTTCTTCACCTGGCCCTGGGACCTCATGGCGCGAAACGCCGAGGCCATCGCGGCGGACCTCGCCGGTATGACCGGAGGCGTGCAGGGCAGTGTGCACCGGCTCGCATGCCTCGAGGGTTCGGAGCGCATCCTCGTCGAAGCGGGCGCTGTGGTCGGACCGTTCGCACTGCTCGATGCCAGCAGCGGACCCATTCGCGTCGGCCGGGGCGCGCACATCGAGGCGCACACGCACGTGCGCGGGCCGTGCGTGGTGGGTGAGGGAACGCAACTGCTCGGCGGCGTCGTCTCCGGCACCACATTCGGGCCCCAGTGCCGTGTGGCCGGCGAGGTCGAGGCCTGTCTCTGGCAGGGCCACGGCAACAAGCGCCACCACGGTTTCGTCGGGCACAGTGTATTCGGCGAGTGGGTGAATCTCGGCGCACTCACCACCACCAGCGATCTCAAGAACAATTATGGGTCCGTGCGCGTGTGGGTGGACGGCCATGAGGTGGACACGGGCTCGCCCAAGGTCGGCTCGTTCGTGGGCGCCCACGTCAAGACCGGCATCGGCACGCTGCTGCCCACGGGCGCTTCGGTGGGCACGGCCGCCAACCTGTTCGGTGGTGGACGTTTCGCACCCAAAGCGGTGGCACCCTTCGCGTGGTGGGATGGCGCAACGCTGGTCGAGCACGAGATCGAGCGCTGCGTGTCCACGGCGCGCATCGCGCTCTCGCGTCGCTCGCGCACGCTCACGCCCGCGGCCGAGACGGCGCTGCGCATGTTGCACGCGGCCACTGCGGCCGAGCGCCGCGCCACCGGCCACTGACTTCTCCCACCATGGCGGGGCCCGTTCCGGACCCTTGCGGCGGTCCGGGCCGTGGCCCTCCCGGCTGTAGCACCGCAATGATTCTGTCACCCCTACTCCGCAGTGATTCTGTCACCCCCCGGCCCCTGCCTTGGCCGGCAGGAGGTTGGGGTCATAACTCTTGCGCCACGGATGTGCCTTGGCGGGTGAGCGGGTGTGGGTGAGCTGACCGCGGCGCGGGTCGCGGGCCTGCTGGCGAGCCTGACTCCGGAGTCGCGCCGCCTTGCGTTCGTCGATCCTGGTGGATCCTGGAGCGTCGTTT
>CAZADU010000597.1:0-6799 GCA_964483945.1 uncultured bacterium | reverse complement strand
ACCGAGATGGCCATCGTCGGCCCGCTCGTGAAGAACGAGTTACTGCTGTTCACGCTCACGCTGTCGCTCGCACTCGGCTGGGTGCTGGCGGGCACGCGACCGGCACCCGCACCGAGCACCCCTTCGGGCACCGCCCCGTCGGCGCCCGAAGTGCGGCTTGCGCGCGCGGCCGCGGCCCGGGAGCGGTCGTGGCGGCGTGGCTTCTCGCTGCTCGGGCTCGCCGTGGTCAGTGTGCTCGCCACCGCGTTCGTCACCCGCGCGCGCATCCCCGGCCCCGAGCCGGCCACCCCGCTCACGGTCGAGCAGGGAGCGGTGTCGTTCGAAGCGGCCGCGCTCGCCGACGGTCGGTTGCGGTTCTTCGAGGTCGCGCTGCCAACCGGCCGCGCGCGCTTCTTCGCGCTCCAGGCGGGCGGGGCGGTGCACACGAATCTCGACGCGTGCGAGATCTGCGGACCCATCGGCTATTTCCAGGAGGGCAGCGCGCTCGTGTGCCGAAACTGCACCTCGCCGATCGCGCCGATGTCTCTGGGCCGAGGCGGTGGCTGTAACCCGATCCCGGTGGCGCACCGCGTGGATGGCGGCCGCGTCGTGCTGGACGTGGCCACGCTCGAGGCGGCGTTGACCTTGGCGCAGGGGCACTGAGCTTGCTGCCGCGTCTGATCCTGGGCTCACTGGCGGCGCGGCGCTCGCGCGTGCTGCTGGCGCTACTGGCGGTGACACTCGGAACCGGCGTGGCCACCGCGCTCGGCACGCTCGCGCTGCAAGTCGGCGATGACCTCGCCCGCACGCTGCGCACGGCCGGCCCCAACTTCGTGCTGCGTCCCGAGGGTGCGGCGTGGCGTCCCGACGGCGGTCCCGACGTGCGTGTTGCGCGTGCCGGCGTCGCACTCCCCGAAAGCGCGGTGGCGGCACTCCGCTCCACATTCTGGCGCAACAATGTGCTCGAGGCGGCTCCCGAGCTGGACATCACACTGCGGGCGCGCGGCCGGCTTGTCGACGCCACCGGCTCGTGGTTCGCGCGCGATGTCGCCACGGCCGCGGGTGCGTGGCGCACCGGGCTTGCCCGTCTGCGCCCGTTGTGGGCGGTGGCGGGTAGCTGGCCCGCCGAGGCCACCGATCAAGTCGCACTCGGCAGCGAACTCGCCCGCGCGCTCGGCGCCCGCACCGGCGACACGCTCACGCTCGCCTCGGCGACGGGTGCGCGCCTCATGCTCGTGACCGGCGTGGTAACCGCGGGCGGGCTCGACGCGAGCCGCGCCTGGCTACCACTCTCGCTCGCACAGTCCCTCAGCGGACGCGCCGGCGAGGTGGACCGTGTCTCGCTCTCGGCACTCGTGCGCCCCGTACCCCAACGCGCCCCGCCCGACCCCACGCGAGACGCCGCGGCATACGAGCGCTGGATGTGCACCGCCTACCCGGCCAACGTCGCGCGCGACCTCGGAGCGTGCGTGCCCGGCGCCGAGGTGGTGCCCATGACCGAGGTGGTCTCGGGTGAGGCGGGCGTGGTGGACCGCCTGCACCTGCTCATGCTCTTACTCGCACTGGCCGCGCTCACTGCGAGCGCGCTCGGGCTGCTGTCCACCACAACGGCCACGGTGATGGAGCGCGCGCGCGAGTTCGGGCTCCTGCGCGCGCTGGGTGCGACATCCGCGCAGCTCGCCACGCTACTGTTGGTGGAAGCCCTGCTCGTCTCGCTCGGGGGTGGGGCGCTCGGCTGGCTCGCGGGTACCGGAGCCGCGGCGCTCATCCGCGGCGATGCCTTTGCGGCCCCCGCCGCCGCGCAGCCGCTGCTGCTGCCCGCCGCCCTCGCCGTGGCCGTGCTCGTGGCATTCGCCGGAACGCTTGCACCGCTGCGGCTGGCCCTGCGGCTCGACCCCATCGAGGTGATGCGTGGCTGATGCGCGCGCCCGCATGGAGGCCCGGCTGTTGTGGGCGTCGCTGTGGCGGCGCCGCGGCATGGCGTCGCTGGCCGCACTCGCCGTGGCGATCGGCGCGAGCGTGGCCGCGGCCCTGATGCACGTCTCGGGCGATGTGGGTGCGAAACTCACGCGCGAACTGCGCTCGCTCGGCCCCAATCTCCTGGTGACGCCGTCGGCCGGCAGCGGCGCGGTGTTCCTGGCCGAATCGCTCGTGACCCGCCGACTCGCCGAGGCCGGCGTGGCGGGCGTGCCGGTGCTTTACGCCTCGGCCTCCGCGCGCGGACATCGCATCGCCATCGCGGGCGCGGACCCGGCTTCGATCGCCGCGCTACATCCGTCGTGGAGCCGTTCGGGGGAGGCGAGTGGCGCGCAAGCCGGTGTCGCGCTCGTGCGGCGTCTCGGCCTGCGCACGGGCGAACCGCTGGAACTGGTGAGCCCCGACGGCGGGCGCGCGCTCACGGTGACCGTGGGCGGCACGTTCGACGCGGGGGGCGCCGATGACGAGGCGCTTTGGCTGCCGCTGGCCCAGGCCCAGTCGCTCGCCGGGCTCCCCGGTGCGGTGAGCCTCGCGCAGGCGCGCGTCGACGGCGGCCCCGACGCGGTGATCGCGGCCGCCGCCCGCGTGCAGCGCGACGGCGGCCTCGCAGCGTTGCCGCTGCACGCGCTCTCGGCCACCGAACAGGGGCTCCTGGACCGCATGCGCCGCCTGATGCTGCTCGTCACACTCGCCGCGCTCATCGCGGGCGCGCTTTCGGCCTATGGCACGCTCACCGATCTGGCGCTCGAGCGCCGGCGCGAGATCGCGCTGCTCAAGGCCCTCGGCGCGCCGAGACGGCGCATCATCGGGAGGTTCCTCGCCGAGTCGGTGGCGATTGGGCTCTCGGGTGGCGTGCTCGGCTGGATGATCGGTGCGGCGTTTGCGCTGTTCATCGGGCGGCAGGTGTTCCACGCCTCGCTCAGCCTGCATCCCGGCGTGCCACCGGTGGTGATCGCGCTCGCCGTGCTCACCGCGCTGGTCGCGGCTGCCGGGCCCATCCAGCTCGCACTCGCCGTGGAACCGGCGCGCGCGCTGCGGGAGGACGGATGAGCGAGACGCTGGTGCGGCTCGAAGGCGTGTCGCGTCACTACGCCACACTCAAGGCACTGGATGACGTGGACCTCACCATCGCCCGCGGGGAGTGGCTCGCGGTGATGGGACCCTCGGGCTCGGGCAAGAGCACGCTCATGCACTTGCTGGGTGCGCTCGACACGCCCACCGCCGGCCGCGTGTGGGTGGACGGCGTCGAGGTGAGCGCCCTCGACGAGAGCGCGCGCGCCCGGTTCCGTCGCGAGAAGGTGGGCATCGTGTTCCAGCAATTCCACCTGCTCCCTACCTCACCGCACTCGAGAACGTCATGGTCGCACAGCACTACCACTCGGTCGCCGACGCCGGCGAGGCGCGTGCCGCGCTCGACCGCGTCGGTCTCGCTGACCGCGCTTCGCACCTGCCAAGCCAGCTCTCGGGGGGCGAGCAACAACGCGTGTGCGTGGCGCGCGCTCTGGTGAACCAGCCCCGGCTCCTGCTCGCCGACGAGCCCACCGGCAACCTCGATGAGGACAACGAGAGCAAGGTGCTGACACTGTTCGCCGAGCTGCACGCCGAGGGGCACACGCTGGTCACCGTGACGCATGCTATGCGTGTGGGACTGCTCGCCGACCGGCGCATCGAGCTGTCTCACGGCAAGCTCGCCGACCTGACCGTGCCCAGCTTGGAGATCGACCGGCGCTACGACGAGGTGCTGGTGCAGCTGTGGATCGCCGATGAGCGTCGACTCACCCTGGCGCCCGAGCGCGTGCAACTGCCGGACGTCGTGGACCCGCGCCGCACGCTCAAGGGCATGCACGAGTCGGGACTGCTGGCCGCCCCCGCCGGCCCGCTTGCCTTCACCCCACGCGGACGCTCCCGCGCCCGGGACCTGATCCGCCGCCGAAGGCTCGCCGAGGTGCTGTTCTCCTCCGCGCTCCACCTGCCCGACGACGAGGTGGAGACGACCGCCTGCCTCATGGAGCATGTCATCGACCCGACGGTGGCCAATTCGATCTGCTCGTTCCTGGGCCACCCCCGCCGCTGCCCGCACGGGCGGCCGATCCCGACCGGGGACTGTTGCGAGCTGCCCATCGTTCATGGCTGACGGCGGCACCCCGGGCTCGATACACTATGAGGTCCCGGTTCCGCTCCGGACACCCATGCGCCTCCGCTCCCTGCTCCCGCCCCCTGCGACGGTCCTGCTCGTCGCGACCCTGCTCGCTCCCCGCGTGGCGGCTCAGGGCATCCCGCTCGGGCCCGCTCCCGGCGAATCCCATTCGCGCCCCGTCGTGTTGCCCGACGGACTGGGCGGCGCGGTCGTGGCCTACAAGACGTCGGGGCTGCGCGTGGGCGCGGTACGCGTGGACGCGACCGGGGCCCCAGGTGGCGCGCCGGTGTTCGATCCCGCACCGGTGCCGTTCGCACTGGAGTCCGCCGAGCCCACGCGCGCCTGGCTCTCGGGCGGCGGGCGCGTGCTCGTGGCCGCCGACCGCGCCACAGCCGCGGGTGCGGCACTGACGCGCTTCGAACCCGATGGCGAGGTCACCGCGGGTTATCCGCTCGGGCTCGGCATGCCACTCCTGCACCCGGTGTTCGTGGCGGGCGACGGCGGCCGAACGCTGGTCGTGGCCAAAGGGGCGGACGCCACGTCGTTCTGGACGGTGCGCACGCTCGTGCTCGGGCCCTCGGGGGCGCTGGAATCGTCGCGGCAGTTCGCGTCGCAGCTGCAGTTCTTCAACAGCGACCGCATGGACGCCACGACCGACGGCGCCGGCGGGCTGGTGGCCGTGATGCCCTACTACGACGGTCTCCTCACCGGCAGCAAGGACCTCGCCGTGTTCCGGCTCGCCGCCGACGGTTCGACGCCATGGGGTGACCAGCCTCGGCCCATCGTGAACCAGCCGCGCGACCAGGTGGATCCGCGCATCGCACCCGATGGCTCGGGCGGGGTGTTCATCGTGTGGACCGATCCGCGCAGCGCGTCGCGCACCGGCGACATCTACGCGCTGCGATTGCAGCAGAACATGCAGCGTTCTTCCGGCTGGCTCTTCTACGGTCAGGCCGTGTGCGACGCTCTGGGTCTGCAGTCCCAGCCGCGGCTCGTGCGCGATGGCGTGGGCGGCGTCTGGGTGGCGTGGCTGGACCAGCGCGATGGCCCCGACGGCGATCTGCGCTACTCGCACGTGCTCGGCAACGGGCAGCTCGCACCCGGGTTCACTCGCGCGGGCGCGGTGCTGTGTGCCGCTTTCGGCGTACAGCGCGAACTCGAGATCGCACCCGATGGCGCGGGCGGGTTCTTCGCCGTGTGGCGCGACGAGCGCACTGGGGACGCCGAGCTCTATGTGCATCACGTGTTCGCCTCAGGTCTGAAATCGTCCGCCTTCGCCGATGACGGCGAACCGTTCGTGCTGGCCGCGGGCGTGCAGGACCAGCCCTCGATCGCCGCGGTCCCCGTCGGTCGGGCCGTGATCGCTTGGCGCGACGCTCGCTCGGGCGCGACACGCATCTACGCCGCCTCGCTCTCGGACGCGTCGTCGCTGGACGCGGACCCGCCGGCGGCACCGGCGCTGGCGCTGTCGGTGACGAGTCCGGCGCGCGGCGAGGTCGTGGCCGTGGTGACGCTGCCGGCGGCGACGGAGGCTCAAGTGCAACTGCTGGACGTGGCGGGTCGCCAACTGGCGCGCATGACGCTCGCGGGTCCGCTACGCGACGCGCGCGTGACGCTGGTCCCCGACACACCCGTGGGCGCGGGGCTCTACTTCGTGCGCGTGCGGCAGGCGGGTGGCGCGGTGTTCGCTCGCGTGAGCCTATTGCGTTGAGCGGCACGCCGACCGGGTTCACCGCCGCCGCCCCGCCGGCCGCGTGCGGATCGCTTGCGGAGGCGCTTGCATCGCTGCCCGGCGCGCGCTTACTCGACCTGCGCGAGTCTGCTTTGTTCGCGGCGGGCCACCCCGAGTTCGCGGGCCGCGTCTCGCCGGACGAGTTCGAGATGCGCCGCATGGAACTGCCCGCTCGCGACCAGGCGGTGGTGCTCGCGCACACCGAGCCCGTCGTCGCGCACGCCGCAGCGGACGACCTTGCCGCACGCGGCTTCGTGCGACTGGCGTGGCTCGGCGTTTCGCTCGAACACGATCCCGACGGACTCGTCTCGCGCGCGCCCGCGGCACGGCTGTGGTCGCCGTCGCCGTTTCTGGAGCGCGTGCACTCGGGTGCACCCGAGGGGCCCGCGCTCGACCTGGCCTGCGGCACGGGGCGCGCCACGGTGTTCCTGGCCCTTGCGGGGCGCGACGTGCAAGGCTGGGATGTGGACGAGAGCGCGCTCGAACGAGCGCGCACGTTCGCAGAGCGCACGGGTGCCACGCGTGCGACGTTCCGGCAACTCGACCTCGAGCGCGGCCAACTCCCACCCGCCGCACCTCGTCTGGCGCTCATCGTCGTGGTGCGCTACCTCCACCGGGAACTGTTCCCGTGGATCGAGCACTCGCTGCTCCCCGGCGGCGTGCTCGTCTACGAGACGTTCCGCCGCGGGCAGGAGCGTTTTGGACACCCCCGGCGCGCGCGTCACCTATTGGAGCCGGGCGAGCTCAAGGCCGCGTTCCCCGGGCTCGTCGTGGAGGAACACGAGGAGTCGGACCCCTCCGTGCCACCGGTGATGACCCGGTTGCTCGCGCGCCGCCCTCGCTGATCCGAAGCGGCCGCCGGTATGCACATCGACCTGGGTGAACATGAGGCTGTTCGAACCCCGCCCTCGGTTGCTGAATCGGCGCGCCGTGCACCCGACGGCCGCTTGATCGCTGAGCGGTTGCGTTCGTGC
>CAZADU010000596.1:0-4424 GCA_964483945.1 uncultured bacterium | reverse complement strand
ACACACGATCGTCATGCCGGGCTGCGTGAGGCCCAGCTCGGGACCGATGACATGCACGATCCCCTGGTGCGGCGAGCCGATGCCGTGGAGGGGAATCCCGAACTCGTTGCAGTTCTGCTCGAGGCGGCTGACCTGGGCTTGCGCGCCCCGGCGCAGGGCCAGGCCGTGCTCGAGCAGATGACGCTCGACGAGGTGGAGCGCGTGCTCATCCAGAAGGCACTCGCGCGCCACGGTGCGAACGTCAGCGAGGCCGCCAAGACGCTCGGGCTCTCGCGCAGCGCGCTCTACCGGCGGCTCGAGCGCCACGGACTGTGATGGCGGCTGCCCGTCGCCGTCGCGCACTCCGCTGGGAGAGCCGGATGCTGCTGGTCGTGCTGGCCGGCGGGCTCCCGGCGCTGGTCGTGGCAAGTGTGGCGCTGTCGCGCGCCACGCTGGACCCCGCGCTCGAGACGATCGCGCAACTGTTCCTGTGGGGCACGTGGCTCGTGTGCGCCAGCCTGGCGGTCGAACGCGCCGTGCGGCCGATGCAGACGCTCGCCAACATGATGGCCGCGATCCGCGAGGGCGACACGTCCATCCGCGCGCGCGGCGCCGACCCCGAGAGCGCGCTCGGGCTGGCGCTATTCGAGGTGAACGCGCTCACCGACAGCGTCGCTCGCCAGCGTCTGGGGGTCATCACCGCCACGGCACTGCTGCAGCGCGTCATGGACACGGTGGACGTGGCCGTGTTCGGGTTCGACCGCGAGCGGCGGCTGCGGCTCGTGAACGGCGAAGGCGAGCGGCTGCTCGGCCGGCCGGCCGAGCGCTCGTTGGGGCTCGAGGCCGCCTGGCTGGGCCTCGGTGCGACGCTCGAGGGCGACACGCCGAGGCTCATCGAACTGCGCCTGCCTGGCTCCGCGGGCCGCTGGGAGCTGCGGCGCGGCAACTACGTGCAGGAGGGCCGCCCGCACGAACTGGTGTTCCTCTCGGATCTCTCTCGCGCGTTGCGCGAAGAGGAGCGCGAAGCCTGGCTGCGGCTGATCCGGGTGTTGTCGCACGAGATCAACAACTCACTGGCCCCGATCCAGTCCATCGCCGCCAGCCTGCGCACCCAGCTCGGGCGTGCCGCACCCATCGCGGGCGCCTCCCATGGCTCCGCCGCCACGCCTGAAGGTGCGGGTACCACGAGCTCGGGAAGCGGGCTGCCGGAAGTGGCCGACCTGCAACAAGGTCTCGGTATCATCGAGACGCGCGCGCAATCGCTCGCGCGGTTCATGCACGCCTACGCGAGGCTGGCACGGCTGCCCAAGCCCGTTCCCGCACCACTCGCGGCAGGCGACTGGGTGCGCCGCGTCGCCGCACTCGAGACGCGCGTGCCGGTGGAAGTGACAGGCGGGCCGGCGGTGACGCTGCAAGCCGATGGGGACCAGTTGGACCAGCTGCTCATCAACCTCGTGCGCAACGCCGCCGACGCCGCACTCGAGACACGCGGCCGCGTGTGGATCGAATGGCGGCTCGCCGATGGCGCGTTCGAGTTGGACGTGCACGACGAAGGCCCGGGCGTGTCCGACACCGCCAACCTGTTCGTGCCGTTCTTCACCACCAAGCCGCAGGGCACCGGCATCGGCCTGGCGCTCTCACGCCAGATCGCCGAGGCGCACGGCGGCACGCTCATGCTAGAGAACCGTGGCGCGGATGCGGCCGCCGGCCGCCGGCCGGGCTGCACGGCGACGGTGAGGCTGCCCTCCGCCTGAGGCGCGTCAGCGCCGGTGCGACGTCAGCGCTTCGCCGCCACGGGGGTCCAGTGCACGACGACGTTGGTCGTGCCCACCGCACCGCCCTGTAACGGGGACACCGCGTAGATCGTCTGGCCATCGCGCGACACCGCGTAGTGGTTGCGCGGTCCGACCGGAGCGAGCAGGCGAATGGCGAACAGAGCCTTGGGGATCACCACCTCGAACGAGGACGGTGCCTGCGCGACCGGCATGGTCATGAGCTGCTGGTCGGACGACAGGTAGAACAACTCCGTGCCGTCCGCGCGCCAGCACGCGTCCGATCCGCCGTTCGTGGACACCTGCCACTTGCCACCGGGGTCGGGGAAGGACTGCACGTAGACCTCGGCGCGACCCGACTCGTCCGAGGTGTACGCCACCCATCGTCCGTCGGGCGAGATCCGGGCCTGCGTCTCGTCATAGGGGCCGGTGAGCAACGGGAACGGCTTGCGCTCACCCGTCATCGGCAGCACCCAGACATCCTGCCGGGTGCGGTCTGAAGAGGCCTCGTAGAACAGGAAGCGGCCGTCGTACGACCAGTCGGTGAGCACGTACTCACCGTTCGGGGCAGCGAGGACGAGTTCGTTGCGGCCGGCACCGGTGGCGGCCTGCACGTAGATCCCGGGAGCCTGGGCACTCGCCGAGGCATAGGCGATCTGCATGCCGTCGGGCGACCACACCGGGTAGTTCTCGTTGCGCGGGTCGAACGTCAACCTTGAGGCGACATCGCGCGCGATGTCCACGACCCAGATGTCGCGGGTGGAGGTGGCAAGGTCGCGGATGCGCACGGCGATTCGCTTCTCGTCGGGCGAGAGCGACGGCCCCAGGAGGTCACTGATCGTGGCCAGCGTGCCTGCGCTCCGTCCTGTCCGGTCGAGGCGAACAAGCTGGCCGAGCGCGCCGCCGCGCGCTGCGAAAGCTAGCACGCCGTTGTCTGAGACCGAGAAGTCCGCGCCGCCGACGGCGTTGGTGAGCACCTGCTCGGCCACCGGCACGGGATCGCCCTTCACCTTCCGTGAGCCCGCATCGAAGGGCTGCGCGACCAGCGTGCCGTTGCGTGAGAACAGCAGGTAGCCCGGTTCGGCGAAGACCGCGCGCGAGTCGCACGGGAGCAGGTCTTCCATCTTGCCGGACTCCACGTCGCACACACGCAGCATGGACTTCTGCCCCGCGGACAGGAAGACGAAGTGGCGCCCGCCGGGCAGGAACTCCGGCCAGCCCACCGAGGCCTCGCCGCGCGTGGTGTCGCGGTTGACCACGGCGACCGGCACGCCACCGCCCGCTGACACCTTGTAGAGAGGATCCTGCCCTCGCCCGTCGTACACGATGACGTCACGCTCGCTCCACGCGCCGTCGGCACCCGTGGGCGCGTCGCAGATGACGATCGGCGGGCCGCCCGTGGCCTGGACCTTCTTGAGCTTGCCACCCGACATGAACCCGAGGTAGCGGCTGTCTGGGGACCAGAACGGCCGCGACGAGCCCTCGGTGCCGGGCATCGGCGTGGCCATGAGCGAGCCCAGCGGCCGCTGCCAGATGCGTGTCACACCGGTGGAGTCCGTGGCGCTGAACGCGATGACGCGGCCATCGGGGGACACGTTCGGGGCGTCGAGCACTTGGATGGAGCTGGGGGGCTCGAACTGGAACCGGATGGGCTCCGCCCCCTCGGGCCGGTGCGTCAGCGTCCACGCCACGGCGAGGGCCGCGGTCACAAGCCCGGTTCCGGCGAGCATGGCGAGCATGCGCTCGCGCACGCGCCGACGAGCCGCGACCGGCGCGGCGACCCCGGCCTGAGAGCCGCCCTCCAGTACCCATTGCAGATGCAGCTTCACGTCGTGCGCGGTCTGGCTGCGTTCCTCGGGGTCCTTGGCCAGGCACTGCCGGATGACGCGGTCGAGTCCCGGCGGCGCGGTCGGCTGCAGTTCCGAGAGCGGCCTCAGGTCGTCCTTCATGATGGAAGAGATGAGCGAGGCCTGCGTGCGGCCCTCGAACGCGTGCTTGCCCGTGGCCATCTCATAGAGCGTCACACCCAGCGACCAGACGTCGGTGCGCGGGTCGGGCTCGGCGCCTTCCAGTTGCTCGGGCGCCATGTAGTGGAACGTGCCGACGATGGAGCCTTCCGCCGTGAGCGGACGTGTCATCGTCGGCGTGTTCGACGTCCCGCCGGGTGCCGCGCCCATGCCCACCGGCCGGGCGAGCCCGAAGTCGAGCAACTTGGCCCCGCTCTTCGTGAGCATGATGTTGCCGGGCTTCAAGTCGCGGTGCACAAGCCGCTGGCGGTGGGCCTTGTCGAGCGCGTCAGCGACCTGGATGCCGATCTTGAGCAGTTCGTTCGCGGGGACCGGCCCTCGCTCGAGCCGCGCAGCCAGGGTCTCGCCCTCGAGCAGTTCCATGACCAGGTAGTCCGTGCCGTCGTGGTGCCCGACATCGAACAGCGTGCAGATGTTGGGGTGGTTCAGGCTCGAGATGGTCTTGGCTTCGCGCTCGAAGCGTGCACGCACGTCCTCGGTCACCGCGACCTGCTCGGTGATCACCTTGACGGCAACGTCCCGGCCGAGGCGCGTGTCGCGGGCGCGATAGACCTCGCCCATGCCGCCGGCGCCGAGTGGGCCGATGATCTCGTAGGGACCGAGTCGTGAGCCGGGTTCGAGCGCCATGGCAGGACCTCATCGGGAG
>CAZADU010000595.1:0-2407 GCA_964483945.1 uncultured bacterium | reverse complement strand
GAGTCGCACCTCGGTGAGCCCGAACTTGGCATCGTCACTCGCCACCGCGATGTCGCATGCACAGCAGAATCCCACGCCGCCGCCATAGACACCGCCGTGCATGCGCCCGACGACCGGCTTGGGGAAGTCGGCGAGCGTTGCGAACATCGCGCCCAGGCGCGTGGCCTCGGCGAGGTTGTCGTCGAACGAGGCATTGGCCGACGCCTTCATCGCACCGATGTCGGCGCCGGCACAGAACGAAGGGCCGCGCCCGGCCAGCACCAACACGCGAATCGCATCGTCGTCCCACATCCCGCCCAGCGCTTCGATCAGCGCGCCGCCCAGTTCGGCCGAGAGCGCGTTGTGCACCTCGGGACGGTTGAACCACAGCCGGGCCACCGGCCCCTGTCGCTCGACCTCGACCAACGCCATGCGTCGCACTCCCTTTTCGTGTCCACCCCCGCCGCGCCGGTTGCGCGGCGATCAGTCCAGCGCCAACGCCATCACTCCCACCGCGAACGCGACCGCCGCGATCGATCGCCGCCGGCGATCGCCCTCGCCGAGCACGCGTCCGCCGAGCCACGCCCCTATCAGGATGCTCACTTCGCGCGCCGGCGCGATGTGCCCCACGTCCCCACTGCGGAGCGCGAACAGGATAAGGATGTAGCTCAGCGGGCTCAACAGCGCGATTCCCAGCACGCGCCAACGCTGCGCGCGGAACAACTCAAACACCTCGCGCCGCGCGCCCATCGCGACCGGCGTGAGCAGCAGCACGCGCACCACCTCACCGCCCCAGTAGAAGACCAGCGGCGGGATGAGCGCACGCTTGACCGACCAGCCGTCCCACAACGTGTAGATCGCGATTGACACTCCCGTGGCGAGCCCGTACGCCACGCCCGGAGCCAGCGCGCCCGGCGACAGACCGGCGGGCCGTCCGGCGATGACCAGCACGCCCGCGGCGATTGAGAGCGTGCCCGCGACTGAGAGCGGTGTGGGCCGCTCGCCCAGCAACAGCACTGCGCCGGCCGCGGCGAGCAGCGGCCCGGTGCCGCGCGCGACCGGGTAGACGAGCGACAAGTCGGCGGCGCGGTACCCGCGCAGCAGCAGTACGAAGTAGCCCACGTGGATGAAGCCGCTGCCGAGAATCAGCGCGAGCGAGGTTGCATCGGGGCGCCAGCCGGATTCGGCGATCATCCCGCACGCGAACGGCGCGTAAACGACGGCCGAGAGCGACGTGAGCAGCCACAGGAGCGGCCCGCTCCTGACGCTGGGGCCCAACTGCTTGAGCCACAGGTTCCAGCTGGCGTGCACCACCGCCGAGCCCAACACGAGCAGCAAGACGGCCGGACTCACGCGCGAAGGTCGCGGGCGTGAGCGTGTTCCTCGGGGCGTCGAAGCGCGCAGGCGGCCATGGCGACGCATCTTAGCGGCGGCCGCGTGGGTGCGGCGAGCGCGCCCGTGGGCGGCACGCCCCTCACCGCCGTGAACCTTCGGGGCAGCCCGCAACTCCGCCCGGCCGGAGTGCGTATCCCGAGGCGACGCGAAGGCGCAAATGGCTCATGCGCGCCCGCCGCCCGCTCACCGGATCCCTCGGAGGTCGCCATGCGCCCCATCCACTCCCTTGCCGTGGCCGGCATGCTCACGCTTGCCGCCCTGTCCCCCGAGTTCGCCCGCGCGGCCGTATTCGAGACCGACACGCACACGTTCACCGTCACCCGTGAACATCGCGTGCACGTGAACTTCCCCATCGGCGAACTACGTGTGATCCCGACCGACGACTCGCGCGTACAGTTCGCCATCCGCGTGCGCTGCCGCGGCGGCGCCGAGGAGCGCTGCGAAGAACTCGCCAACCGACTCGTGCTCGACAGCCACGACTCCGGTCAGACGCTCAGCCTCAAGCTCGAGAACTATCCCAAGTGGCACAACAAGGGATTCACCGTCATCGGCGAACTGAAAGTGCCGCGCTCGCAAGCGCTCCGCATCGAGATGGGCGTGGGCCAGCTCGAGATTGAAGGGCTGCGGGGTGACCTCGACGTGGACCTGGGCGTAGGCGAGGCCGACATCCGCACGTCCAAAGAGAGTGCCGCACATGTGTCGGTCGAGGCCGGCATCGGAGACGCCACCATCCGGGGTGCGGGTTCGAACCTCGAAAGCAGCCGGTTCGTGGGCGCGCGCGCCACGTGGTCACAAGGCAGCGGCAAGTCCGACGTGCGGCTGCACGTCGGCGTGGGCGACGCGACCGTGCGGCTCGAATAGCGGCGGCCGGGCGCGCCAGACAGAAGCCCCCGGTGCCGAACGGCGCCGGGGGCTTGTTCGTATCGTATCGGCGTCCCCAGACGACGGTCGCCGCGCGCCCGGTCTCGAAGTTCAGGCCGATCCCGACCTCGCCCTGGTCATTCGCGATACCGGCCTTCTCGGCGGAGACGAA
>CAZADU010000594.1:0-2362 GCA_964483945.1 uncultured bacterium | reverse complement strand
TGGTGGACCTCGCCCCAGTCGTTCGTGTACGCGCTGGCGAACTCGCCGGCCGGCTTGCGCGCGGCCACGGGGAATCGTGCGGGGGTGTACTCAGTCGAGCGCGCGAATGGTGCAGCCCTTGAACTGGCGCCGAGCCAGGGGCAGGTCACCGCGCTGGTGACCGCGGGGGAGGTGACCTACGCGCTCACCTCGAATCCCGTCGCGCTCTGGAAGCTGGGGCCGGGCAGCGCGCCCGAGGGGGAACTCCACTCCGGCGTACTGGATGCGACGCGATTCACGCGCCTGGGCCGGCTGCGCTCAAGCGGGACGGGACAACGCACGTTTACCACCCGCAGCGGCAACAGCGAGACGCCCGACACCACCTGGAGCCGATGGCAGGCGGTCGCGGGTGACGGCGCAATCGCATCGCCGCCGGGCCGCTACTTGCAGTGGAAGGTGCGTCTCGCCGACCGCAACGACCGCGTGAGCGAAGTGGCCATTTCTCGACGCGAACCTAATCTGCCTCCGCGCGTGGATGATCTGTCCGTCGCACCACAGGCGCAGGGCTTCCGCGAAGGCGGCATGAGCTCGCGCACGGAGGCCGTCACGCAGACGCTGCCCGGGGGGCAGAAGGTGGAGTACTCGGCCGTGCTCACGGCCACGCGCGCGTTGCAGGAGATGCCACTGTGGGCGCGCGGCCTGCGCACGCTGTCGTGGCGCGGCTCGGACCCGAACAGCGACCCGCTCCGCTATCGCGTGCTGGTGCGCGCCGAGGGGACCGAGGACTGGATCGAGATCGGCAAGGATCTCGAGGCCTCATTGCTGACGTGGAACACCAACACGCTGCCCGACGGACGCTACCGGCTCAAGGTCGAGGCGAGCGACCGTTCAGGTAATGCCATCGGCGAGGACCTCTCGGCCGAGACACTGAGCGAACCGTTCACCGTGGACAACGCGCCGCCGCAGATCCCCTCGCTCACCGCGTCGGTCGAGAAGGGCCAGGCGGTGCTCGCGGGCGCGGCAGTCGACGGCGAGGGCTGGCTGCAACGGCTCGACGTCTCGGTGGACGACGGCCCGTGGCGGCCGGTCTCGCCCGAAGGGGGATTCGCCGATTCGCCCCGCCTGACGTTCCGCGTCGCACTTCCCGAAGCGGGCCCCGGTGCACATCTATTGTCGGTGCGTGCGGTGGATGCGGCCGGGAACTCTGCGACACGAGCGGTCCGCACCGTGGTCCCAAAGTCGCGCTGAGGCGGCGTTGCCGTCTCCGCGCATGACCGCGCTCGAGCCCGCCGCATTGGCGCTGCTGTTGACGGCGCTGTTCAGCGGGCTCGGCCGGCTCGAGGATTGGCGCGCGGAACTCGGCCGGTTCCAGCTCCAGCTGCTGCTCGCGTTCGGTGTTTACGCGCTGGCGCTGGCTCGCCGCGCGCGCTGGCGTGAGCTGCCCCGTTCAGGCGCGTTCGTCGTGGTGGTCGCGTTCGCGCTGCGCGCCGCCGTACTGCCGGTGCAGCCCACCCTGTCTGACGATCTCTATCGTTACGTCTGGGAGGGGCGTGTGATCGCCGCGGGAGGGAACCCCTACCGGCAGGCACCCGACGATCCGGTGTGGACGGTGCTTCGAGACGCCGATCTCTACCCGCGCATCAATCACCCGCAGCTGCGCGCCATCTACCCGCCGCTTGCCGAGGCAGGCTTTGCACTGGTGTCGAGACTTCAGCCCACAGCGCTGGCGTTCAAGCTGTGGGTGATGCTCCACGACCTGTTGTTGTGCGCCCTACTGGTGTGGTGGTGCCGCCGTCGCGGCGGATCGGCGTGGGATGCGGCGGTCTATGCCTGGAACCCGCTGGTCATCACCGAGTACGCGGGCAGCGGCCACCATGACCCGACCGGTATCCTCTGGCTGGTGCTCGCAGTGGTCCTCGCCGAGCGGTTTCCGGTGCGTTCGGCGCTCGCGGCGTGCGCCTCCGTGCTGGTGAAGCTCGTCGCGCTGGTGGCATTGCCATTTGTGTGGCGCTCGTGGAGCGCGCGGGCCCGTGTCGCGGCCGGGGTCACGCTGGCCGTGGCATTGCCGCTCTACGCGTGGCTGGCACTCGGCGAGGGCTCCGGGCTCGCGGCGTTCAGCACTCGCTGGCGGCACAACGACGCGTTGTTCGGACCGCTCGCCGCGATCGCCGGAGACGCGCCTGCACGCCTGTTGGCGGCCGTGCTCCTCGCGGCGCTGATGCTGTTCGCGCTGCGGGCTCGAGCCACTCCCGAAGACGGAACTCGGCTCATGTTGCGCGCGGGGCTGCTACTCGGACCGGTGGTGCATCCGTGGTATCTGGGCTGGGTGCTGGCGTTCGAGCCGCTGCGTCCCTCGCCCGCCTGGCTGCTGCTCTCGGCCACG
>CAZADU010000593.1:0-2387 GCA_964483945.1 uncultured bacterium | reverse complement strand
ATCGTGGACGTGCTCCGCAACGACTTGGGCCGCGTGTGCGAGACGGGCAGTGTGGCCGTGCCGGAGCTCTGCGCGCTGGAGCGATTTCCGCAAGTCTGGCAACTGAACAGTACGGTCACAGGCCGGCTACGGCCCGCGCTCGATGCGTTCGACCTGTTGCACGCCTGCTTCCCGGGTGGGTCCATCACGGGAGCCCCCAAGATCCGCGCGATGGAGATCCTCGAGGATCTGGAGCCCGTGCGGCGCCACCTCTACACGGGGGCGATCGGCTGGGTGGGCTGGGACGGCGACGCTGACTGGAGCATCGCCATCCGCACGGCGGTGGCCACGCCGAATGCAATCCACTGGAACGCGGGCGGCGGCATCACCGCCGACAGCGACCCCGAGGCCGAGTACCGCGAGTCGCTCGACAAGGCCGAGGGGTTGCGCGCGGCTTTCTCGAGCGCGCTGGGCGAGGTGACGCTGGGGGAACCGGCGGGGGCTTGAGCGCCAGCGACCATGTGCGCACCCCTCAGCGAAGCAGCACGATTTTCCGGTCGGCTGCCTGCGCGCCGTCCTCGGAGTGCACGCGCAGCAGATACATGCCCGCTCGGAGGTCCGCTCCGAGCTTCAAGCTGAACACGTCGCGCCCCGAGCCAGCGGGAAGCAACCGCTCGCGCTGGACGATACGGCCCTGCAGGTCATAGAGGCGCACGTCGAGCTCGCGCGCGCCCGCGCCCACGATCTCGAACGCCAGTTGCTCCGCGGACGGGTTGGCACTCTTGAGCGAAAGCTCCAGATGCGATCGGCGCGGTTCCCAGGCAGCCGCGGCAGTCGTGACCTGGTAGCGCACGTCGCGACTCTCGCGGCGGATGGCGTAGCGGAGCCGAGCCCCCGCGGGTGCGACCGAGTCACCCCACGTCATCGCCTCGCTCGGCCCGGCTCGCACACGGGCGACGCGCTCGAACGGCCCGTCGTCCACCGAGCGCATCACGCCCCACCACGTGCGCGGTGCCGGCGTCGAAAGCGTCCACGACAGCCATGGTCGCCGGTCGCGCTCGGTCACCACCGGACCCGAGGCTGTGCTCGTCGTGTAGCTGTGCGTGAAGAAGATGCCGTCGAGAAGGACGAACCACGCCAGCCACACGTCACCGTTCTCGTCCATGCCCATCGTCTGGATGCGAGCACCCTTCGTGGCCGCCACGCGCTCGATCATCCCGAGCCCGCTGTCGGTGGGGAACGAGACGAAGATGTGGTCCGGGTACGGACCGCTGACGCCGTAGCCCGAGGTCATCACGGCCGGGTACTCCTCGTCATCTTTACTCGGGATGGAATCGTAGAAATAGTGATTCACGCCATTCGGCAGGTTGACCTGCAGCGTCTCGGTCGGCGTCCAGGTACCTTCACGAAACGTCCGCGCGAACACCTCGTACCAACTGTTGGTGAAGAACACCCACAGGCCGCCGCTCGGGCGCTTACGGAACATCGGGTAGCTATCCGAACGGTCGGCGTTCAACTGTCCCATCTCGATGAACAGCGTATCCACCAACCATCCCCAGACCAGTCCGCGAGGATACGATGACGACGCCACCAGCACGGAGTCCGGACCCAGCGCCACCATTGCGGTGGAGGCTACGTAGTCACCGACGTTGTTGTTCCGTCCGAATTCCAACCACTGACCCGCCTCATCCGAACGGAAGAATCGTTGTCCCCACTTCCCACCCGGCACACTGCGATCGAGGTCCTTCACCGTGACCCACTTCCGGGTTCCCCAGGACGTTCCGGTGTAGGCCAGCGCCTGGCCCTCGACCGTGGCGATCGTGTCAGGCGGCGTCACCCGCCCATCCACCACATCGGCGGTGACGAGCTGGTTCAGGTAACCGTTGATCAGTGGTGCGGTCGTCTTCCACACCAGCATCTGGTGTTGAGGTGGAGTCCTGGTCTCGTGGACAGAATAGCCATCATGGATGGAGTTCCAGCGCTCGACCCAGCTGGAATCGCGCCACTCGAGGCCGTAGGTGCTCTTGCCCGGCGGGCCGTAGTACCCGTTGGCGACGAGTTCCAGTCTGCCCTCGCTTAGAGGTTCAAACCGCCCGGGCACCATGTAGGGATGCCCATTGATCTTGAGCGTCTCCGCGGGAGCCCACGCGCGCCCCGCGGGGATCGCACGGGCATCGGACTCGCTCATCAAGAGCATCACAATCACCTGGACAAGCCGGATGCTCGCCCAGCTCCCACGGTCACGCTCGTGCCCACCGAGTCGTCGGTCACCCACGATCTGCCCCCCCCGCAAGTACACGAGCCCCGTGCTCGGACCGGGCGTGGCTGCTTGCGGCATCAACTCGTCGCCGCGATCGCAGGCGATGGGCTCGACACATGGCTGGGCGCACAGAGAGAATTTGCTTGCC
>CAZADU010000592.1:0-8126 GCA_964483945.1 uncultured bacterium | reverse complement strand
GCCCCACCGCGCGCTTCTGCCTCGCGGTCGGCTCGTACCTGTTCGAGGAGCGCGCGAAGGAGAAGGCGCGCACGCTCACCCGCCAGACGGGTCAGGTGACGTGGGTCGAGTCCGTGATCGTGGGCGACTCGCGCTCCTATCGCATCCTGTTCGGGGCGTTCCCGACCGAGGCCGACGCCGAACGTGCGGCCGATCGGCTGCTCTCGCATGGCAACGTCACCGAAGCCATGGTCGAGAACCTGCCGAAGACGACGCCGGGCAGGTAGCTCCGGGTGTCGCGCCAGCCCCCGTGTGACGTGGTCACCGACCGCGCCGAGCGGCCCGGGCGCATTCCGCACCCGACCTCGGCCGGTCCCGGCCGGTCCCGCCCGGTCCCGGCCACTGGTTTCGATATGCATCCCGCTGTGAGGATTGCCGATAACTCTAGAGCGCCCGCGTGTCGTCACGCCGTGGGCAACTCGCGATCCTGACACCCGGCACGAGGAACGTCGACCGTGCATGCCGACACACCTGCCAACGAACCCAACTCACTGAGCCCGTTCCTCTCCACGGCACCGGCCGTGGATGCGCTCAACCGACTTGAGCGCGGCCTCGGCGCGCGCCGTCCGTTCGTGCTGGTGACGGGTCCGTCGGGCACGGGCAAGTCCACCCTTGTGCACGAAGCGCTGCGCCGCTGGGGAGAGCGCGTCGAAAACGCTACGCTCGACGCTCCAGGTCGCGCCGCCGGATCGCTCGCACTCGCACTGCTCAAGGCATTCGGTGGCACGCTCAAGCCCGGCTCGCACGCGACCGCCATACCCGAGCGATTGCTGGAGACCCTCGCCAACACCACGGCGGGCGGCCGCGTGGCGGTGCTGCTCGTGGACGACGCGGACTCGCTGGCCGACGACGCGCTGCTCGAGCTGCAGCGCCTCGCCGCGCGCGCCGAGCAGCGACAGTGCCCGCTCGAGCTGATCCTCGTGGGCTCACCCGCGCTCGCTCGGCGGCTCGATGACGGCCCGCTCGCCGCACTGCGTGCCGATGTGTCGGTGCGCGTCGCCCTGGAGCCGCTCTCGCCGCACGACACGCGTCACTACCTGATGCAGCGCCCCACGAGCGACGGCAATCCGTCGATGTTCTCGCGCAAGGCGTGCCGCGACATCCACGTCGCCGCGAGCGGGCGCATCCGCGACATCGAGGCGATCGCGGCGGAGTCGGCGCGCCGTGCGGCGCGCGCCAACGCCACGACCATCTCGCCCGAGCACGTACGGACGGCCGCCCAGGCGGTGCGCTCGCGCAAGCCGACCGCGCCGGTGAACGCCTCGCCGGGCGAAGCCCCGCCGCGGGTCGCACCGCTGCCGACCGCCGGGGACGCCACCACGCCGACAGTTGGGCGCGTCGGACCGTTGGCCGCCGACAAGGTGGCCCACACACCGCCGGTGCCGAGCGAGGCCGACGTCGAAGCCGAAGCGGCTGGGACAGAGGCTCCGGGGAGCACCGCGGCCGACTACGAACCGGATGCGGTCGCACAGGGCTCGCACGTGGACGCGGAGGCTTCTGCTTCGGCGGCCGCGGGCACCCTCAGTGACTCCGGCGAGTTCCGGCCTTCCGACGACCCGCGCGTGAAGGACTGGCTGTCGCGCTTCGGCGGCTCGGGTGTGCGCATCGGGGCCAACTACGCGACACGCAGCTCGCGCGAAATGGACTTCTCGGAGGACACCGCCGGCGACGTGCGTCCAATAGGCAGCGCGCGGGCAGCGACATCGGCAACACCTGCCTCGCCATGCGCGGCGGCGGCGGCGGCCCCCGCCTCTGCGCCAGCCGCCGCGTCAGCCGCGGCCCCCGCCTCTGCGTCAGCCCCTGCACCAGACTCTGCGTCAGCCGCGGCCTCGCCGCGAGCACCGTGGCACGCCGATGCAGGTGCCGCGGAACCTGCCGGCTGGCCGCCGGCTCGCGCCGTGCCGCGCAAGGGACCGGTGCTGCGCCAGCGCCGCGATTCGAGCTTCGTTTGGCAGGCCACCACGCTCGTGCTGGCGATGGCTCTGGGCGCCGTACTGCTCGGCCAGCGCAACCTCACACCGCGCGAGCCGCGAGCGAGCACGGCGGTCCTCACCTCGCCCGGCGACTCCTCGTTCACCGATGCAGCGCCACGCAGCAAGAGCTCGCGTCCCAAGCGCAGCCCCAAGCGAGACGCTGACAGACAGGTGCGGCAGGCGCGCACCGACGTGGCGGAACCGACAAGCGTGCGCTACACCGTTGCGGTGGGCACGTTCCTGAACGCCGAGATGGCGCGCGCCGAGCGCGATCACCTGGCGCGGCTGATCCCGTTCCGCGTCTGGGTCAACTCGTCGTCGGTGGGCGGCGTGGCCTCGTTCAGGATCCAGTTCGGCGCGTTCGCGTCGCGCGACGAAGCCGAGACGGCCGCGCAGAAGCTGCTGCGCCAGGGGCTGCTCCGTGATGCGAGCGTGATGGAGCTGCCCGCAGCGGAGTAGCCGCAGCATGTGGGCCCCACGAGCGCTTCACGGAGCCCCCACGCACGCTTCAGGGAGCCGGCACGAGCACTTCGCAGAGCCGGCACACTCGCTTCAGGGAGCCGCCACGCGTGCTTCACACGCCGTGCGTTACCTCGGCGAGCCGCGCTCCAGTGCGACCAGCGTGCGCGACGTGCGGCGAGCGGCGTAGAGGTGGAGCCCGAGCGGCACGAACCCGGCGCCGGTGATGAGCTTTCGAAACGCCGCAGGGGTGCGGCGCTGAAACGCCACACTGTCGCCCACGATGTCGTCGGCGCTGGTGAACGCCTCCAGGAACGCCACGCCGCCGCACAGCGCGTGCATCGCGGCGAGGCCCTCGCACACCTCGGGCGTGGGCACGTAGTGCAGCACGTCGGAACACACCACCAGGTCGAATGGGCCCTTCAAGCCAAGGCGGCCCACCTCGCCCACGGTCGCCAGCTGGATGCCGCGCGTGCGGCCGTAACGGCGCACGGCGTACTCACTGCTGTCGAGTCCGGTGTAGGCGAGCCGCGGTCGCAGATCCTTCAGTATCGCGCGCCACGGTGCTTCGCCGCAGCCCACATCGAGCACGCTGCGCAAATCGCGGCCCAGCACGTACTCGGCGGCGGACAGCGCCAGGCGCACCTTGCGCGAGACGAACTCGCGGCGCCCCACGCCCACGCCCGACTCGCGGTACCAGCGTTGGAAGTAGCGCTCGTCGTAACGCTTGCGGGCGGAATCGCGGTGTGCGGTCACCTCGCGGGCGTGCCCTGCTTCATTCCTGAACGCGCGTCACACGCGCGCCAAGCTGCGTGAGCTTGGCGTCGAATCGCTCGTAGCCGCGGTCCAGGTGGTAGATGCGCGAGATCTTCGTCTCGCCGTCGGCCACCAGCGCACCCAGCGCCAGTGCGGCACTCGCGCGCAGGTCGGTGGCCATGACGGGCGCGCCCTGCAGGCGCTCCACCCCCTTCACCACCGCGACGTTGCCCTTGAGCTCGATGCGCGCCCCCAGGCGCTGCAACTCGGCCACGTGCGAGAACCGGTCAAGGTAGATGGTGTCCTCGATCACGCTCGTGCCGTTGGCGATGCTCGCAACGGCCATCATCTGTGCCTGCATGTCAGTCGGGAACCCTGGGAACACCTGCGTGGTCAGGTCCACGGCCTCGGGACGGCCGCGGCCGGTCACGGTGACCTCGTCGTGCTCGCGAATGACCTCGGCGCCCGCTTCCTCGAGCTTGCGCAGCGACGCCTCGAAGTGGTCGGGGATGACGCGTTCGAGCGTGATGCTGCCGTTCGTCATCGCCGCAGCAGCCGCGAACGTGGCGGCCTCGATGCGGTCGGGGATGATCGTCGTGTCGATGGGCTGCAACTCGCGCGTGCCCTGGATCACGAGCCGGCGCGAACCGAGTCCCGTGATGCGTGCACCGCACTTCACGAGTACCTCTCCCAGCACGGTGATGTCGGGCTCGATCGCGACGTTGTCCAGCACCGTGGTGCCTTCGGCGAGCGTGGCCGCCATCATGAGCTGCGCAGTGGCACCCACCGAGACCACGTCGAACGTGAAGTGCGTGCCACGCAGCTTCACGTCGTGGCCCACGATGTAGCCGTGCTCGATGTCGAGGTGAGCGCCCATCGCCGCCAGGCCCGACAGGTGCAGGTTCACCGGGCGCGGACCCCAGGCGCAGCCGCCGGGCAGCGACACCTTGGCCCCGCCCATGCGTGCGAGCAGGGGCCCGAGCACGTAGATGCTGGCGCGCATCGTCTTCACCAGTTCGTAGGGTGCTTCGATCGAACTCAAGGTCGTGGTGTCGATCGTGCACAGGTCGCCTTCGAACCTAACGCGCGCGCCCAACTGGGTGAGCACATCGGCGAAGGTGCGCGTGTCGCGCAGGTCGGGCACATTGCGCAGCCGGTGTACGCCCGGCATGAGCAACGTGGCCGCCATGACGGGCAGGGCGGCGTTCTTTGCCCCACTGATGGCCACACGCCCGGAAAGGCGGCGGCCGCCCTGGATGACCAGTGCGTCCATAGGGGCTTTCTCGGTGGCCGTGGTGTCGGCCGGCGGGTACGGGCTGGCGGCTTCCATGCGCCGGGCTCCCAGCAAGAAGTGTGTCGTGAGGCAGGCCTATCCTTGGGCCCGCGGCGTCATGTCGTGTAACCGAGTGTGGCGCGCGGCATTATGCCGGTGCTCGCGCTTGAGGGCAATCCGACGCGACCGGGCTCTTGGCCGGGAGTGCGGGCAGAATGCCCATCCTCTAGGTCAGCAGCGGTGCGTAACGCGTGACACGGTGTGCGGCTGTCGCGACACGGCTCGCATGAGTCAGCACATGCAGGTGGCTCGCGAGTCAGCTAGCTTCGCCCGCGACTCCCAGCCTTCATCCGCCCTCGGAGACCCCGATGCCGACGCACACCCCTGCCCGATCAGCCGCAGCCACCCTCGCCCTGTTCGCGCTCAGCTTCGCCGCCCCGCCCGCTCTCGCCGCCCCGCGCGGCGCGGACCCGGTGCGGGTCTCGAGTGCCGAGGCCGACTCGCTCCGGGCGGCCTACGCCACCGACCGGAGCGATACCGAGAAGTCGCTGCGGGAGAGCCCCACCTCCTACCTGGCCGCCGTGGCGCGCACGGACTTCGCCGACAAGGCCTCCCTGGTGGTCGGCCGCGATGCCGCCTGCGACCTGCGCGTGGACGACCCCGAGTGGGCCGCGCGCCACCTGCGCGTGACGGTGGTGGGCGACTCGTTCCTGGTCGAGGCGCTGGACGACACCGCCACGTTTCGGCCACGCGGCGGCGAGCCGCAGCGCCGCTCGATGCTGGCGCCGGGACCGGTGAGGGTGGGCCGCTTCACGTTGCGGCTGTCGCACCAGCGCTTCCCCGCGCTCATCGTGTTCGATCCCCAAAGCCCCGACTTCGCGCGCTATCATGGACTCGATTGGTACGCGGCCGACCTCGCCTACCGGTTCGTCGCGCCACTCACGCCCAACCCCAAAGCCGACACCACCATAATCATGAGCACGCGCGGCAATGCGCGGCGTGCGGTGCTGGCGGGCTGGTTCGACTTGCGCGTGCAGGGCAAGGCCGTGCGGCTCGAAGCCCACCGGCTGCTCGAGCCCGGCGTGGACGAGCAGAGCGTGAGCATCTTCTTCCGCGACGCCACCACCGGGGGCGAGACGTACGGCGTGGGCCGCTACCTGGACCCCGAGAAGTTCCCCGACGGCCGCTGGCTGCTGGACTTCAACTACGCCTACAACCCGGCGTGCGCGGTGAGTCCGCACTACAACTGCCCGATCCCGTCCAAGGCGAACACGCTCAAGGTGTCGATCCGCGCCGGTGAGAAGGACGCGCACTACCTGACGCACTAGCCTGGATCCGCAGAGGCTGATTCGCCGAAAGGAAATCAGCTCGAGCGCTTTAGTGAATCACCACGACGCGCTGAGTCGCATACTCGCCTCCGGCCGAGGCGTGCAACAGGTAGAGCCCGGGTGCGAGCCCGCCGAGCGGCACGGACACTTCCGCGCCCGGAGGACGCGCACCCGCATAGATCGGCCGCACCTGGCGCCCCGCGATGTCCATCAGCACCACACGGCCGGGCGTGCCCTCCGGCCAGCGGACCGAGAACCGCAGCACACCGCGCACAGGGTTGGTGGCGAGTGCGAGGGACAGCCGCCTGCCGGGCTGGCCCGCGCCGGCGTCGAGCGTGGCGATCGGGCCGAACATGACGACCGAGCCGGTGCGGTAGATGAGCGCCTGCGGCACGGTCGGGCGCCCGAGCGCGTCCGTGATGGAGAACCCGCTCTGGACGAGTGCCCAGTCGGACTGGCGGTACACCTTGTAGGGAACCCGCACGCCGACGGGGAGCCGGAACCGCTGCACGCGGTTGGGTGTCACGTCGGCGCGGCAGGACTCCGGCGCGGCGATGGTGCCGAGAGCGGTCGCGAGCGAGCGTGTGCTCACGATGCACTGCCACACCGACGGCAGGTCCGTGGGGTACTCGTACCAGTCCAGGTGGCCGTTGATGCAACCCACCGTGTCGCCACTCGCGAACGTGCCGTCGCCGGGCATCGCATCGAGGTCGCAGTGGGTGAACCCCGGGTAGCTGACGTTGCGGCGGAACCGGTATAGCGAGGCCGGGTCCACCATGGGCTGCCACAAGCGCGGCCCGTGCTGGCCATAGTGGTCGTTGGCGTCCCAGAAGAATGCCCCGCCGCGCCGCGTGTCGCGCATGGCGGCGTAGAAGCTGAACTTCTCGGCCCAGCCCACGACGTTGTCGCGCTTGCCGTTGACGGCGACGACCGGCGGCACGTCGCGCGGGCCGGCTTGGGTGACCAAGCTGCTCAGGTTCAGTTGCTGGTAGACCGGCGTGCCGTCGGGCTGCGTCAGTCCCGAGGCGACCGTGCCCCACATCTGGTCGGTGGTCTTGCGCATGTTGCTGGTCGGGTTGAACCAGGCGGTGGGGTCGGGCTCGCTCAGGAACGAGAAGTCGAACTTGCCGAGCACCGTCATGACGGCGGCGATGCGGCCCGGCAGCCACATCGCGAACTCCATGCTCCCGATGCCGCCCATGGAATAGCCGAACGCGTAGACGCGGTCGGGGTCCACCGGGAACGCGCGCAATGCCCAATCGACCGTATGGCGCACCCGCCGGAACGTGTAGTCCACCACTGCACCCGAGGTTGGCGGCTGGTTGTCACGGCGGGTGACGTCGTAGCCGGGGTGATAGCCGTACCAGAACGTGTTCTCGCCATTCGGGAGCGGGTCATCCAGCGCCAGCACGTACTCGCCCGGGTAGCGCGTGCCCACTGCGCCATCGAGGAATTTGCCGCCGCGCGCATGCGGCATGAGCAGCAGCGGTCCCGGAGCCGGCCCCGCCACCTCCTGCACGATGCCGCAGTCGAACGCCACGCCGGCGCGGTTGGCCATGGCCGGGAACAGCGGCGTGTCGAGATGCGAGGCGAACAGCGTGTAGACGGCGACCGTACGCCCGTTGAAAGCGAGGTCCCGCTGGCGCACGGGCACCGGGGTGTCGAGCGATTCGGTCACGGGAATCGCGAGCGAGTTGTCGCCCGCGACCAGCAATCGGTCCTCGGGCTGGCCCGCAGCCTGCGACGTGACCGCGTAGTACGCGAGCCCGGCCGCCGGGGTGACGACGCACAGCCCCTGCCCGGGCTCGAGTTCCCGGCGCGGCGACTCGTGCACGACGTGGCCGTAGAGCACACCGGTGATCCGCGACAGCCGCACATCGAGCGCGGAAGAGTCGCCGAGCTCCGCGTACAGCGTGGCGGTCGCGAGGTCGGCCTCGGCGAGCAGCGGGTTCGCCGAGCGATAGACGCGGTAGCGCCAGCCGCTACCGGGCGGCACCGCCCAGACGAGGAATGTCTGCCCCTGAGCATGGTTCGCCGACAGCCCCGTCGCTCGAACCGGGCCAGCCACGCTCAGCGCGGGAGCTTCACCGGCGCTCAAGGCGCTCAAGGGCAGCAACGCGGCAATCAGCACATGGAGGAGAAGGACGAGGCGGAATCTCCTCACCGGTCGAGCAGTGCGCACACGACCCTCCTCGACATGGTGGGTTGCCCGGTTGGGCCAAGGCGTCGGGGGGACAGCGCGGCGGGTGGCGCTGCGACAGGACCTGAGGTTCGCACCCGCGAACCGCTGTGGCAAGC
>CAZADU010000591.1:0-2746 GCA_964483945.1 uncultured bacterium | reverse complement strand
TGTGCGGCCCGTCGTGCAGGTGCAGGTGGGCAGCCAGGTGAGCGGCACGATCAGCGAGTTGCGCGCCGACTACAACTCGCGCGTGCAAGCCGGGCAGGTGCTCGCGCAGATCGAGCCGTCGAGCTTCCGCACGCGCGTCGTGCAGGCCGAAGCATCGCTGGCGCGCGCGGAGGCGGCCTACCAGGAGGCTCGTCGCAAGTCGACCCGCGCACAGGAGCTGCTGGTCGGGAACTTCGTGTCCGAGGCCGACGTGGAGGTCGCCACCTCCGAAGTGGACCAGCGCAAGGCGGACCGCATGCAGGCCGAGGCCCAACTGGCCGCGGCGAAGCTCGACCTGGAGCACACGACCATTCGCTCACCCATTGACGGTGTCGTGATCTCGCGTTCGGTGGACGTGGGCCAGACCGTGGCGGCGAGCCTGCAGGCGCCGGAGCTGTTCGTGATCGCGAACGACTTGAAGCAGATGCAGGTCGAGACGCGCATCGACGAGGCCGACATCGGCCGCATCCACGCGGGACTGCCGGTGAACTTCACCGTGGACGCCTTCCCCGACGACACGTTCGAGGGCAAGGTCTCGCAGGTTCGGCTCGAACCGATTACCGAGCAGAACGTCGTCACTTACACCACCGTCATGGGCACGCGGAACGAGGATCTGCGGCTGCGGCCCGGCATGACGGCGAACGTCACGGTGCTCGTGGAATCGAAAGCTGGCGTGCTGAAGGTCCCGAACGCCGCGCTGCGGTTCAAGCCCGCGGCGACCGGTGATGCGCGTGGAGGCGCCGGTCGCGCGGCGGCCAATGGTGCGACGGGCGCGCGTGGAGCTGCTCCCGGCGGGGTCGGGAACGCGGCCGCGTCGAACCGCGCGAGCGCAGCGCCACAGGGCGGCGCGACTACGAGGCGCCAGGACGGCGCGGGCGCTGCACGGCAGGAACGCGCGGGTGAGACGCGGCAGGAAGGTGCCGCCGCGGAGCGTCGGGGCGGTGGGCGTGGCTCGTCGGCGAAGCCCGCGCGCGACGGCCTGCGGCCCGGCACGCTCTACGTGCTGCGGGATGGCAAGCCCGTCGCACTCGAAGTGCGAACCGGCATCAGCGACGGAGCGTTCACCGAAGTGCAGGGGGAGGGGCTTTCGACCACCACGCTGGTGGTACTGGGGCTCGAGGCCGCGACGGGCCCGAATCGTGCCGCACTCGCACCCCCGCCGGGCATGGGCGGTCCGATGATGCGCCCGGGGGGTAGGCGATGAGCCTGGGACTGCTGTTGTCGCTCGGCTGGCAGGCGCTCAAGCGCAACCGCCTGCGCTCGGGGCTCACCGTGCTGGGCATCGTGATCGGCGTGGCGGCCGTGATCGCCACGCTCGCCATCGGCCAGGGCGCGCGTGCGGCCGTGCAGGCGCAGATCCGCGCGCTGGGTGCGAACACGCTCACGGTCATCCCGGGAACGGTCACCGCCGGTGGTGCGCGCATGGGCATGGGCGGCAACACCACGCTCACCGCCGAGGACGCCGCCGCGATCCGCTCCGAGTGCGCGGCGGTGGCGGCCGTGGCCCCGGTGGTGCGCCGCGGGTTGCAGGTGGTGTCGGGGAACGCGAACTGGGGCACGAGCGTGCAGGGCACGTCGGCGGAGTTCGTGGACATCCGCGTGTGGCCGGTCCAGGAAGGCGGCATGTTCAGCGACAGCGACGTGCGCGGTGCCGCCAAGGTGGCCGTACTCGGCTCCAAGGTGAAGGAGCAGTTGTTCGGCGAGCAGTCCCCCATCGGTCAGGTCGTGCGCATCAAGGACATCCCGTTTCGCGTCGTGGGCGTGCTCTCGTACAAAGGCGGGCAGACGTTCGGTGGGGACCAGGACGACATCGTGCTCGTGCCCTACACCACCGCCCAGCGCCGGCTGCTCGGCATCACGCACTTGAACAACGTCATGGTGTCGGCCGTGAGCGAGCGCGCCGTGCCCGAGGCGGTGCAGCAGATCACCGAACTACTGCGCCAGCGCCACCGCATCCGGCCGGGCATGGACGACGACTTCTTCATGTTCACCCAGCTCGAGATGCAGACCACGGCCGAGAGCACGAGCCGCGTCATGACCACGCTGCTCGCGAGCATCGCCGCGGTCTCACTGCTGGTCGGTGGCATCGGCATCATGAACATCATGCTGGTGTCGGTGACCGAGCGCCCCAAGGAGATCGGCCTGCGCCGTGCACTGGGTGCTCGGCAGCACGACATCCGCGTGCAGTTCCTGGCCGAGGCCACGTTCCTGTCGCTCGCAGGAGGGGTGCTGGGGGTGGCGATTGGGCTCACCACCGCCAAACTGCTCACCGGGATCGCGCGCTGGCCCACCCAGGTGCAGCCCGAGGTGGTCGTGCTCGCCATGGGGTTCGCTTCGCTCGTCGGCGTGTTCTTCGGCTGGTACCCCGCCAACCGCGCGGCAAGGCTGGATGTGATCGAGGCGCTCCGCTACGAGTGATCTGGGTCAGCCCCCGAGGCGGTCGCGAGCGATGACGATCGCCGCGTGAGTCGGGTGCGGAACGCGCCGGCTTCCGGTCCCGCTCCGTCAGGTCAGAACTTCGGGATGAAGTACCAGTTCGCCTGTACCCCGACCGAAGCCCAGTTGGCATCACCGCTCTCGATCGTGATGAACCCGCCGTCGATCTGCGGCCCGAGTGAAAACGTCCGCGTCAGGCGGATGTCGAGCGTCCGATACGGATCGAGGTTGAGAAGATTCGGGTCGACAGGTTGCAGGCCTCGCGGCGTCC
>CAZADU010000590.1:0-3675 GCA_964483945.1 uncultured bacterium | reverse complement strand
CGCGCGTGCGCACGTTCTCGCTGGGCGACGGCATGCTCAAGCGCGTCGCTGTTGCGCCCGCCGACTTCCCCGAACGCACGGAAGACGACAGCGCGAGCTGACCGGTCACGACCAGACAGTTGTGAGCGCCCGGCTCGGCTTCGGCTGAGCCGGGCGCTGTTTCTTGAGGGGAGCCCCGCCTTGCAGTCACTCGACGACACCATCGCCGCCATCGCCACTGCCCCCGGGGCCGCCGGATTGGCGGTGGTGCGCGTAAGCGGGCCGGCCGCGATCGCGCTGGCCGACGGCGTGTTCCAGGGCAGCGCACCTCTGGCGCGCGCAACCGGCCACACGCTGCACCATGGCTGGGCGGTGGCACGCGCGGCGGAGACCGTGTCGCGGCTGGACGAAGTGGTGGCTGCGGTCTTCCGCGCGCCGCGCTCGTACACGGGCGAGGACACGGTGGAGTTCTCCTGCCACGGTGGCGGCGTGCCGGCGCGGCGTGTGCTCTCGGCACTTCAGGCATCGGGTGCGAGACTGGCGGGCCCGGGCGAGTTCACGCTGCGCGCGTTCCTGCGTGGGCGGCTGGACCTGGCACAGGCCGAGGCGGTGGCCGACCTGGTGCACGCCGAGACCGAGAGCGCCGTCGACCTGGCGCTTGCCCAACTGGCGGGCGCGCTGTCGGCGCGGCTGCGCGAACTCGAGGAGCGGATCACCGACGCCGCGGCCGAGGTGGAAGCACGCGTGGACTTTGCGGAGGACGTGGGCGGCATCGAGACACCCGCGCACGTGCGCGACGCGATCGCCGCGGTGAGCGGCGAGCTGAGCCGGCTGCTGGAGGGCGCGCCGTGGGCGCGCGCCGTGCGCGAAGGGGTGCGCGTGCCACTCGTGGGCCGGCCCAACGCGGGCAAGTCATCACTGTTCAACGCGCTCCTGGGCGAGGACCGCGCCATCGTCACCGACGAGCCGGGCACGACTCGCGACCGAGTGAGCGAACGGATCGAACTTTCAGGCGTGGCGGTGACGCTGTCCGACACGGCAGGCGTGCGCGCGGCCACGAACCCAGTCGAGGCGAAGGGTGTGGCACGAGCACTCGCCGCTCTCGACGGTGCCGCATTGGTGCTGTGGGTGGTGGACGGCACCGAGACCTCGTTGGTGCCGGACCCGATTCTGCACACGAGTCTCGCAGGTCGAAACGTGGTGGTCGCGCTCACCAAGGCCGACCTGCCGGCCGGAGCGAGCGAGGCCGAACGGTCACACGCGCTGGGCGAACACGGTCCTCGCGTGGTTCGTGTCTCGGCGGCGACTGGCGAGGGGCTCGACGAGCTGCGCTCGGCGATGCGATCGGCGCTGGGCGCGGACCGTGCCGGTGGTCTTTCGGGCGCGGTCGCGAATCCGCGCCACACCGACGCGCTCACGCGCTCGCGTGACGCACTTCGCCGCGCCGCCGAGGTCGCCCAACGAGGCGAGCCGGGCGAGATCGTCGCACTCGAGCTGCGCGAGTCGCTCGCCGCACTGGGCGAAGTGACTGGGCGGAACGCCAGCGAGGAGCTGCTGGAGCGCATCTTCGCGCGCTTCTGCATCGGCAAGTGATGCGCTTGGACCCGCATGTGGCTGGTGCTCTGCCCCCGCGCGACGAATCGTCGCGGCACTTCGCGCCGTCACCGGGGGCACCCGAGGCCGAGTGTCCGGAGAGCGCGCTCGGCGCGGACTCCCGCCAGGGGACCTACGACGTGGTCGTCGTCGGCGCGGGTCACGCCGGTTGCGAGGCGGCGCACGCCTGTGCGCGCATGGGGCTCACGACCGCACTGCTGACGGTGCGCGTCACCGACACGGCGAAGATGTCGTGCAATCCGGCCATCGGTGGTGTGGCCAAGGGACAGATGGTGCGCGAGATCGACGCGCTCGGTGGCGTGATGGGGTTGGTCACGGACCGCGCAGGGATCCAGTTCAAGATGCTGAATCGAAGTCGCGGCCCCGCGGTGTGGTCGCCGCGTGCCCAGTGCGACAAGGTGCGTTACTCGGCGGAGATGTTGAAGCTGCTGGGGGGCACGCCCGGGCTGGTGTTCGTCGAGGGCGTGGCGCGTCACGTGCGCGTGCGAGACGGCCGTGCCGCCGGCGTGGAGCTGACGGACGGGCGCGTGCTCGAATCACGCGCGGTGGTGATCACGCCGGGCACGTTCCTGAACGGTGTGCTGCATATCGGCGAGCGGCAGCTCGCGGGCGGACGATTGGGTGAGCACGCCGCCATTGCGCTGTCGGAGTGCCTGGCCGAGTTGGGGCTCGAGCGCGGGCGGTTGAAGACCGGCACCCCGCCGCGGCTGGAACGTGCGTCCATCGAGTTCGCCGCGCTGGAGATCGCACCGGGCGACGCCGAGCCGGAGCCGTTCTCGCACTGGACCGGCCGGCTCGAGCTGGAGCAGGTGTCGTGCTGGACGACGCACACCAACGACGCCACGCACGAGGTCATCCGCCGCAACATGGCGCGCTCGCCGCTCTACTCCGGGGCGATCACCGGAACCGGGCCGCGCTACTGCCCGTCGCTCGAGGACAAAGTGGTGAAGTTCCCTGAGCGCGCCTCACACCACTTGTTCCTCGAGCCCGAAGGGCGCGAGTCGAACGAGATCTACGTGAATGGCGTATCCACGAGCATGCCCGAGGACGTGCAGCTCGAGTTCATCCGCACGATCGCCGGACTCGAGCGTGCCGAGATGGTGCGGCCGGGCTACGCGGTGGAGTACGACTTCGTGCTGCCGCATCAGCTCGACGCGACACTTCAAGTCCGCGCACTCCCGGGGCTCTGGCTGGCTGGCCAGATCTGCGGCACGTCGGGTTACGAGGAGGCTGCAGCCCAGGGGTTGGTGGCTGGCGTGAATGCCGCGCTCGCCGTGCGCGGCGAACCGGCCTTTGTGCTGCGGCGGGACCAGGCTTACATCGGTGTGCTGGTGGACGATCTGGTGACGCGCGAACACCGCGAGCCCTACCGCATGTTCACCTCGGCCGCGGAGCACCGGTTGCTGCTGCGAACGGACAATGCCGACGAACGCCTCGCCGCCACCGGGCACGCGCTGGGGCTGCTCACCGATGCGCAGCTGACGTTGTCACGCGAGCGCTGGGCGGCGGTGGAGGCCGAGGAGGCGCGCTTGTCGCGAGTGCTGGTCGCCGTGGTGCCGGAGCAGGGCGAGGCACGCCGCGTACGTGCGATCGATTGGCTGGCGCGACCCGAGGGCCGCTACCACCAACTTGCATCGCTCGGCGTGGAGCCGTTGCTCGAGCGATCGCTTCGCGCGGCCCTCGAGGTGCGTGCACGCTACCGCGGCTACATCCTGCGCCAGCAGCGGACAGCGGCGGTGGCGGCCGAGTTGGAATCGATCACGCTGCCCGAGTCGCTGTGGGAGCGCGACCTGACGGGGCTGTCGCGCGAGGCGGCCGAGAAACTCCGGCGCTGGCGGCCGGGGACGGCGGGTGTGGCGTCGCGGCTGGCGGGGGTTTCGCCTTCGGATGTGGCGGTGTTGCTGGTGTATGCGCGGCGGGAGCGTGCGAAGGTCTGATCGTCCGCACTGCCTCGTTGCTGGCTGATTGCTCATCGCGCCGGGTGCGAGGGGGGCTGCGAACGCGACGAACGCTCCGGCGGGCCCTCCTGGCCCGCCTGTCGCTGACGCTCGCGACGGCCCTCACCATCCCTGGCTCGGTCCT
>CAZADU010000589.1:0-2166 GCA_964483945.1 uncultured bacterium | reverse complement strand
AAGATGAAGTTCCCGTGCGCGTAGGCGATGTACGCGCCCTTGTACAGCTCCACGCCCTGCACCCAGTGCGGGTGGTTTCCGATCACGAAGTCCGCGCCCGCGTCCACGGCCAGGTGGCCGATCTCTACCGGGTCGTCTTCGGCGATACCCGCGCCCACCGTGGGCACCGACACGTACTCCGCGCCCCAGTGATAGGCCACGGACAGCACATCCACCTCCGGGCGCAGCGCGGCGATCTTCGCCTGCATGGCAGGACGGTCGATCGTTTCGCCAACGGCGTTAAACGCGAGGAACCCGAACTTCAGCCCGCGCACGTCCACTATCGCCGGAGTCTCACGGTCCGCCCAACGCAGCCCCGCAGCATCCAGGTGCTGCTTCGTCTCCGTGATGCCGCGGAAGCCGTAGTTGCCGATGTGATTGTTCTCGATCGTCACCACGTCGACGCCGCCCTGCTGGAACGCGCCGATGATCCCCGGACGTCCGCAGAATGTGAACCCCTCGTCGTGGTATGGACAAGCAGCGATGATCGGCGCTTCGAGATTGATGACGGTCAGGTCGGCCGCTAATGTGAGCGCGCTCGTCTGCGCAACAGGCCAGAGGAAGTCGTCGCCGCGGTTTCGGATCTGAACGTCGGTGTACCGTGCGGGGATCACGTCTCCTGTGACGATCAGGGTACGGATGCGCGTGGGATCGAGTCCCGGCGGGAGCTCACGGGGAGGGAAAATATCGGCGAGCGTCAAGGGCTCTGGAGTCGGTTCAGGGGTCGCTGTGGGCCGGGCCGTTGCCCGCGGTGTGGAAGTTGACGGGGCGCCGGGCGGAGCCTCGTCGGACGGCCCCGGCGCAGCCGCCTCGTTCGCGCAGGCAACCAGCAGCAGCGCCACCCCCAACGTCAGCCACGGTGCGGTTCGCCTCACGTCCCCTGTAGTATACTTGCGGCGCATCGAACGTAGCTGCAGAGCACTCAGGCCTGCTTGGCCTCGGTGATGCAGGGCTAAAGCCACTGCAGCTACGACGTTCGAAGCTTCACCAGGAGGCGCACGGGATTATGGAGTTTCGTTTCACCCCAGAAGAGGAAGTATTCCGAGCCGAAATCCGCGCCTTCCTCAAAGTTGAACTCCCCTCCGATTGGGCACAGGCCGAGGGCACCGGCGGCCAGTTGGGCGAGGGCGGCGACGCTCGCTGGGAGTTCCTACGCACATTTCAGAAGAAGCTAGCCGCGAAGGGCTGGCTCACGCTCGGCTGGCCCCAGGAGTATGGGGGCCTCGGCGCGAGCCACATGATGCAGGTCATCTACAACGAGGAGATGACGTACGCCCGCGCGCCAACGCAACTTGGCGTCGGCCCCGACCGAGTCGGCCCCACAATCCTCCTCTACGGCACCGATGAGCAGCGCGCTCAGCTCATCCCTGGCATCGCCAACGCCGACGACATCTGGTGCCAGGGCTTCTCGGAGCCCGGCGCGGGATCCGACCTCGCATCCCTCCAGACGCGCGCCGATGCTGACGGCGACAACTTCGTGATCAACGGCTCCAAGATCTGGACGTCTCTCGCCCACAAGGCCGACTGGTGCATCCTATTGGCCCGCACAGACCAGGATGCGCCCAAGCACAAGGGAATCAGCTACTTCCTCCTCGACATGAAGACCCCAGGGATCCAGGTCCGCCCGCTGTTCGACCTCACCAACCGCCACACCTTCAACGAGGTGTTTTTCGACGATGTCCGCATCCCCCGCACCAGCCTCGTCGGCGAGCTCAACCGAGGCTGGTACGTCGCCGCCGCGACCCTCGACTTCGAGCGTTCCGGGATCAACCGAGTCGTGATGGGTTACCGAACTCTCCAGGAGCTCACGGCCTACGCCCGCGAATCCGGCACCAATGGCCAGCGACTCGGCAATCAGCGCACCGTCCGCAACAAGCTGTCGGAGCTGGCGATCGAGTTCACCGCCGGCCGCATTCTCGCCTACCGTGTGGCCTCGATGCAGGCCCGCGGCCAGATCCCGAACACCGAGGCATCGATGTCCAAGATGTATGGCTCTGAGCTCCAGCAGCGGCTCGCGGGATCGGGGATGCAGATAATGGGGCTCGCGGGTCAGTTGGAGCCCGGTAGCCGCTGGGCCCCGCTTGCCGGCCGCCTCCAGCAGTTCTACCTGTACGCCTCCGCGCTCAC
>CAZADU010000588.1:0-16143 GCA_964483945.1 uncultured bacterium | reverse complement strand
GAGTATCTTGGCGCGCATGAAGGGGTGGAGGTGGTCGGTGAATGCGCGAACGGATTCGAGGCCGTGAAAGCCATTGGCGAACTCTCGCCCGACCTCGTGTTCCTCGATGTGCAGATGCCCAAGCTCGACGGCTTCGAGGTGCTCGAACTGCTGGACCCCGCACCGGCGGTGATCTTCTGCACCGCCTACGACGAGTACGCGCTGCAGGCGTTCGAGGTGCACGCGGTGGACTACCTTTTGAAGCCATTCGGGCGAGAGCGGCTGGCCGACGCGCTCGCTCGCGCTCGTGAGCGCTTGGCCACGGCTGCGAGCCGTCGCGACGTGCTGCCCGCGACCGGCGAGGGCGCTCGCGAGCCGGAGGCCGCGCCACCGACGCGCGCTTCGCTCGCCCGCGCCGCGCGCGGCCCCGGACGGCACGCCGAGCGCATCGTCGTGCGCGATGGCGCACTGGTGCACGTGCTGCCGGCCGAGCGCGTGGACTACTTGGAGGCACAGGACGACTACGTGGCGGTGCACGCCGCCGGTGCGACGCACCTCAAGCACCAGACGCTCTCGGAGTTGGCGGAGTCGCTGGACCCGGGCCGATTCGTGCGCGTGCACCGCTCGTTCGTCGTGAACGTGGAGCGCATCGCCCGCATCGAGCTGCTCGCCAAGGACCAGCGCGTCGCCGTGCTGCACGACGGCCGCCAACTCCCGGTGAGCCGCAGCGGCCACGAGCGGTTGAAGGAACTTCTGGGCTAGGGGTTTTGAGGCGCAGGCCCCTCACCCCCCGGGCAGTCCGACGCGCGAGCCGCGCTTCAGATCGCCCCGCCGCCTCGCTCGCCCGTGCGGATGCGCACGCACTCCTCCAGCGGCAGCACGAAGATCTTGCCGTCGCCGATCTCGCCGCCATCGGTGCGCGCGCCGCGCATGATCGCCTGGATGGCCGGCTCCAGATAGGCCTCGTTCACACCCAGCGTGATCTGCGTCTTCTGCACGGTGCTCTGCCGTACTGGCTCGCCGCGGAAGTACTCGACCTCGCCCTCCTGGCGTCCGTGGCCGTCCACGGTCTGCACCGTGAGGCGATAGTGCCCGCCCTCGTCGAGCGCGACCTGCAACTCTTCCTGCACCGCCTCGAGCCGTTCGGGGCGGATGATCGCGATGATGAGTTTCATGCGTCTGCTCCTCCCCGGGTCACAGGTGGTAGCCGCGCTCGCCATGCGCGGAGATGTCGAGACCGTCGCGTTCCTGCGCGTCGCTCACGCGCAACCCCATCGTGCGCTTGAGCAGCATGGCCAAGAGCCAGGTGCCGCCGCCCGCGAACACCAGCGTGACGGCCACGCCCACGGCCTGCTTGACCAGTTGCTCCGATTGGCCCGCGATCAGGCCGGCCACGGGCTGGAAGCAGAACAGCCCGGTGGCGAGGGCACCCCACATGCCGCCGATGCCATGCACGCCGAACGCGTCCAGCGAGTCGTCGTGCCCGAGCCGGTGCTTGATGCGCACCGCGCCGTAGCACACCACCGACGCGACGGCTCCGATGACGATCGCCCATAACGGCATCACGTGCCCCGCCGCCGGCGTGATGGCGACGAGTCCGGCGACGATTCCCGAGGCGAGCCCGAGGCTCGTGGGCTTGCCGGTGTGGTTCCACTCGAGCAGCATCCACACCAATCCCGCGCTCGCCGCGGCGGCCTGTGTGGTCGTGAACGCCAAGCCCGCCGTTGCACCGGCCACTGGGTTCTCCACGGCCACGGCGCTGCCCGCGTTGAAGCCGAACCAGCCGAACCACAGCAGGCCCGCTCCCAGCAGTGTGAGCACGAGGCTGTTCGGGAGGATCGCACCGCCGGGGTAATCGCGCCGCGGCCCGAGCACGCGCGCCAGCACGATGGCCGACACGCCCGCCGCGATGTGCACCACGGTGCCGCCGGCGAAGTCGAGCACGCCGTACTTATAGAGCCAGCCGTCGGACGCCCACACCCAGTGCGCGAGCGGGCAGTAGATGAACGTGGACCACAGCAGGATGAACCACACCCATGCCGAGAATTTCATGCGCTCGGCCACCGCGCCGCTGATGAGGGCGGGCGTGATGATGGCGAACTTTCCCTGGAACATCACGAACACCAGTTCGGGGATGGCCTTGTCGCCGAACAGCTTCTGGGGCGAGATGCCCTGGAGCGCCAGGTACTCGGGTGACCAGCCGATCCAGCCGCCCTGGCTGCGCCCGAACGCGAGCGCATAGCCGACGACCACCCACTGCACCCCGATCACCGCCATGGCCACGAACGACTGCATCATGGTGGTGAGGATGTTCTTGCGGCGCACCATCCCGCCGTAGAACAACGCCAGGCCCGGGATCATGAGCAGCACGAGCGCGGAGGAGGTGAGCATCCACGCGGTCGAGCCCGCGTCGATCGCTGGTGCCGCGGCCTGCGCCAGCACTGACGCGAGGAAGGGTCGATCCATGCGCACCTCCCTGTGCGATTCGCCGGACTCCAGAGCGGGCCCGCGCACCGACTTCCCTGTGCTTTCTTCGCAGACGACCCGCAGGCTGAGCTGCGGCGCGCATCATCGGCGTCGCGCCGGCCACGGTCAACCGTGAACGACGAGATCGGGCGGCGGGGCCTCGCCGGCTCTGGCCCCGCCGCCCCTCACCTCAGCGCGGCGGCACGGCTCCCGCGGCGGGCCAGTCGGTGGCGCCGAGGCGCACGAGGTCCATCTCGATCATGCGCACGGGGTCGCTCCCGGTGACGATGCGATCGCCCACCTCACGCCAGCGGCCGTCGCGGATCACGGCGGAGTAGCGAATCGTGAACGCCGGGGCCTTCACTTCCCAGACGAATCCCGAATCGGTCGGGGTGAACGCGAAGTCGCCGACCTCGCCGCGCGCATGAGAGCGGAACGCGTACGCCTTCTTGCGGGCGTCATACCCCAGCATGGCGATGGCGTGGAACGCGGGCTTGCCCTCCGCGTCGTAGCCGCGCCCCTCGATCAGCTTGAGCGTGCTGTCGAGTGTCGTGCCCACGCGCTCGGTCTGCGTGAGCTCCTGCCACTTGCCGTCCATGCCCAGTATGCGGGCCTTGCCGCGCCACGTTCCGTCCATCATCGCGAGCGAGCGCATGGCGGTCCTTTGGGCGGCGATCTGGGCACTCGGATCGTATCCCTGAGCGTGACTCTGTAGAGGCAGCAAGGACACGGTCATCCCGGCGAGCACCACAACGGACAGGGTAAGTGAGATGCGCTTCATCAGGCCTCCAAATCCAAAGACATCAGGACAGCGGATGGCGGAGTGACGTCCAGCGGGAACGATGCGGCTTCACTGCCCGGGCTTCAGCACCATGAGCACCATGGCGAGCAGCGGCGTGAGCAGCGCGGCCAGGCCCCATGCCTCCCAGCGGCGCGCGACGGACTCGTAGGCGGCATGGTCGAACGTGCCAGACTCGACGCCGTGCTGTGCTAACGCCCGCAGTTGCTTCTGGAGCGGGGCGACGCGGATGCCGAACAGGAGGCCCGAGACACTGAACAGCAAGATCGAGGCGGAGATCCAAAGCGTGCGCAGCACCGGGTAGTCGCCGAGCCCGGCCGCGCCGAAGCCCGTGACCACGATGAGCACGACGCCCGGCAGCGTGAACCAGCGGTCGCTGCGGATGATGCCGTCCATCGTGTGGAACAGCAGCCGCGCGTCGCGCGTGCGCGCCGCGTGCCGGTGCCAGAAGAGCCCGGTGATGATGTTGCCGAGGAACATGACGACCGACACGATGTGCACGAGCTTCAACACCAGGTACATGATGGGGACCTCCGCGGGGCGCTGCGCACGGGAAACGCCACCCTATCGTGGCGACGCGGACATTCCAAACGCATCGGGTGCTCCGGTGGCTCCCGGCGGCAGAGGTGGGGGAGTGCTCCCACGTCAGGCGGTATGCGGTGCCTCAGGCGTGCCCGAATCCTCGTGCTCGGCGGGGCCACTCCGACCCGGCCCCGGCAGCATCAGTCCAGCTGCCGCCATGACGACGCTGTTGATGGTGAACGCGTGCGGGCGGAGGCCGCGCATCTCGGGGAACGTCCAGCCGAGCCAGACCAGCGTCCACGTGAACGCGCCGGCGAAGAGGCCGAGCGTGAACTCCCGCAGCGGTGCACGAAGGCGCGCGGGGTCGCGTTGGGGCTCGAAGCGCGAGCGGAGCCACGAGGTAGCCGCGAACGGGAGAGTGAACCAGAAACCGGACGCCACGCCGTCCAGGGCTTCTCCGGCGCTCGGGCTGGCCTCGAGATGGGCCGCCGTGACCAGTGCGACGGTGGGGACGGCAAAGCCGAGCCAGCGAAGCACGTTTCGGTGCATGGAGTCCTCCTGGGCCAGGTCCTGCCGAGATGCCGCCTGACGCGGCTCAGCATGTTACCCCGGGACCGCCCGCGCCGGTCCGTCCGATCGCCGCCCGGCGGCGGCGGTCGCGGACGGGCTGAAGGGCTGCCGGGCTGCTGGACTGCTGGGCTGCTGGGCTGCAGGGCTTCACCCGCCGGGCCGATAGGTCTAAGATGTAGAGGTTCACCGGAGGCCCTGTGCGCCTCCCCGTCTTCCCGGCGGCCCTGTGCGCCGCCGCAACCGGAAAGGACGCGTCATGAACGCTCCACTTCGCGACGCCTTCGGCGTTCGCCAGCCGCTCGTCACGCCCGTCGGCACCGTCCACGTCTACCGTCTGGACGCTCTTGCCACTCAGCTCGGCGTCGACCTGCATCGACTGCCGTTCTCGATCCGCGTGTTGCTCGAGGCCGCGCTGCGCCACTGCGACGACTATCAAGTCACGCAAGACGACGTGCGCCGTCTCGCGCGCTGGCAGGCCACGGGGGTAGAGCCCGTGGAACTGCCGTTCAAACCCGCGCGCGTGATCCTCCAGGACTTCACCGGCGTGCCATGCGTCGTGGACCTTGCCGCCATGCGCGAGGCCGTGAAGCGAATGGGGGGCGATCCCAAGCGCATCAACCCACTCGTGCCCGTGGACCTCGTCATCGACCACTCGGTGCAGGTGGACCTGTTCGGCTCGGCCGCGGCACTCGGGCGGAACGCCGAGATCGAGTTCCAGCGCAACAAAGAGCGCTACGAGTTCCTGCGCTGGGGGCAGAAGGCGTTCTCGAACTTCCGCGTCGTTCCCCCCGCCACGGGCATCGTGCACCAGGTGAACCTCGAGTACTTGGCGAGCGTGACGCTGACCATCGACGACGCTGGCGCGAAGGTCGCATACCCCGACACGCTGGTGGGCACGGACTCGCACACCACGATGATCAATGGACTGGGCGTGCTGGGCTGGGGCGTGGGCGGCATCGAGGCCGAGGCCGTCATGCTCGGACAGCCGATCTACATGCTCACGCCGCAGGTGGTGGGCTTCAAGCTCATCGGCCGCCTGCGCGACGGGGTCACCGCCACCGATCTGGTGCTGACCGTGACGCAGATGCTCCGCAAGAAGGGCGTGGTGGACACGTTCGTCGAGTTCTTCGGTCCGGGCCTGTCGGGCATGTCGCTGCCGGACCGCGCCACCATCGCGAACATGGCCCCCGAGTACGGTGCCACGGTGGGCTTCTTCCCGGTGGACGCCGAGACGCTGCGCTACCTGGAGCGCACCAACCGCGCCGACGCCGCGCGGCTCACCGAGGCGTACTGCCGCGCGCAGGGCCTGTTCCGCACCGATGAGACGCCGGATCCGTCGTTCAGCGACACGCTCGAGTTGGACCTCGGTACGGTCGAGGCGAGCCTGGCGGGACCCAAGCGTCCTCAGGACCGCGTCGCGCTGCGCGACGTGAAGACGAGCTTCCGCAAGGGGCTGAGTGCACCGGTGAAGGAGCGCGGCTACGGCCTCGCCGAGAACGAGTTGTCTCGCACGGCGCGTGTGCAGCGGGACGGTGGCGACGAGATGCTGACGCACGGTGCAGTGGTGATCGCGGCGATCACATCGTGCACGAATACCAGCAACCCGTCGGTGATGGTGGGAGCCGGACTCCTCGCGAAGAAGGCGGTCGAGCGCGGGCTCACGGTGAAGCCGCACGTGAAGACGAGCCTCGCGCCTGGCTCGAAAGTGGTGACCGAGTACCTCAAGAAGTCCGGCACGCTGACGAGTCTCGAATCCCTCGGATTTCATGTTGTGGGATACGGGTGTACCAGCTGCATCGTCGAAGGAACGCCCGTGCTCATGGGCGACGGACTCGCACGGCCGATCGAGAGCCTGATGCATAGCCAAGGCGCGCGACTGATGGGGCCCGCTGACGACTCGAGGCTCACGCCGGCGAAGCAGACCGCGTTCCTCGATCAAGGCACGAAGGACTGCGTCACGCTCGTGCTGCAGGACGGTCGCGAACTCGTGTGCACGCCGGACCACCAGGTCCTGCGAGCCGACGGGGATTGGATCCGGGCGGACCAGTTGAGGGTGGGGCAGGACCGCGTCGTGATGGGCCTCGAGGCACCGATGGACGTCGCGGGCGACGATGAGCGCGACTACGTCCTGCAGGCCGGCGAGCTTCGCCTGGCACTCGCGGACCCGAAGCAGCGGCCCCACGCGCTCGCGTTCGCGCGCTTGCTGGGCCATCTGCTGAGCGACGGCTCCATCAGCCTGAACGGTCAGGGCCGCATGAACGCCGGGCAGGCGCTGGACCGCGAAGCGATCCTGGCGGATGTCGAACTCCTGACCGGGAAGCGGCCGGTCGCGACACGCTACGACGACCTCAAGTGGAGCATCGTGCTGCCGCGCGAACTGACTCAGGCGGTGCTGGCGCTGGCTGGGGTGCGTGCCGGCCGGCGGATCACGCAGCCACATGAGTTGCCCGCTTTCCTGATCGATCCGCAGTGCCCGGTATCCATCGTGCGCGAGTTCATAGGCGGCATGTTCGGCGCGGATGGCCATGCGCCAGTCCTCAGCCGTCAGGGCGCGGACCCGCGTGACGCCGTGTTCGGCGCGCCGGCATTCTCCCGCTCTGCGGTCGAGGAACACGTCGAATCGCTCCGCAGCGTGATGCACCAGGTGCTGAGACTGCTGAGCCGCTGCGGTGTGGTGACCAAGGGTGCGAGCATCTATGAGTACCCGACTCGCCGTTCAGCCTCGACCTACCCCGCTGCTCAGGACGGTGCGCCCCGCTGGGAAGTCCGGTTGGTGCTGCCCGACGGGCTCTCGTTCGTGGAGCGTGTGGGGTTCCGGTATTGCGTCGACAAGGCTCTTCGTGCCAGCGCGGCAGCGGTCTACTGGCGGACCGTGCAGCGTATCGGTCGTCAGCGGCTGACGATGGCTGCGTCCGTCCGGACGCTGCACGAGCTCGAGCCCGCACTCGCCTTCGCTCGGGCGCGTGAGCAGGCGACCGTGATGTTGCTGGAAGCGGAGCCCGCCATTCATGCGCACTATTCGCTGTTGAAGGGTCACGATCGGTTCGAACGGCTGCCGCAGGGCGATGGTCGCTCATTCCGGCCACTGCACCGCGACGCCGCAGGCTTCCCCTCGCCGGTCGAGATGCTCGCCGAGATGGGCGCTCGCGACTGGTTCTCGAGGTTGGAGGGTCGGGCCCCGGTCGTCGAGGACAAACGCTACTGCGTGGACAAGGAGGCGATGAGTCTCCCGACGTTCTCGCTCGCGGTGATCGATCGGCGCGCTGCGGGTGCCCGCCGCGTGTACGACCTCACGGTCGAGGGCATCCATGCCTTCGTCGCCGGCGGGGTCTGCGTGCACAACTGCATCGGAAATTCAGGTCCGCTGCCCGAAGCGGTGGCTCAGGCGATCGAAGAGGGCAAGCTCGTCGCCGCGGCCGTGCTCTCTGGCAACCGCAACTTCGAGGGCCGCGTGAACCCGCTCACGCGTGCGAACTACCTCGCCTCGCCGCCGCTCGTCGTGGCCTACGCGCTGGCCGGCACCGTGGACTTCGACTTCGAGCGTGATGCACTGGGCACCGGCCGTGACGGCCGCCCCGTGTACTTGCGTGACCTGTGGCCGACGCAGCAGGAGATCGCCGACACCATCGCGTCGAGTCTCGACCCGTCGATGTTCGCGAGCAGCTATGGCAACGTATTCGACGGCAACCCGCGCTGGAACGACATCCCCGTGGCGGGCGGAGAGCGCTACCAGTGGGACGCGGCGAGCACGTACATCCACGAGCCCCCGTTCTTCCAGGGACTCACGCCAGAGCCGGTACCCTTGCGCGACATCACCGCGGCGCGCTGCCTCGTGATGGTGAGCGACTCGGTCACCACCGACCACATCTCACCGGCGGGCGACATCGCGCTGGCGAGTCCGGCGGGCCGCTGGCTGCAGGAGCGAGGCATCGAGAAGCGCGACTTCAACAGCTACGGCTCGCGCCGCGGTCATGACGAGGTCATGGTGCGCGGCACGTTCGCGAACATCCGGCTCAAGAACCTGCTGGTGCCGGGCAGCGAGGGCAATGTGACGGTGCACCTGCCGAGTGGCGAACAGCTGGCCATCTTCGACGCGAGCGTACGGTACCAGGCTGCGGGCACACCGCTCGTGGTGCTGGCGGGCAAGGAGTACGGTACCGGCAGTTCGCGAGACTGGGCGGCCAAGGGCACGCTCATGATGGGCGTGCGAGCCGTGCTGGCCGAGAGCTTCGAGCGCATCCACCGCAGCAACCTGGTGGGCATGGGTGTGCTGCCGATGGTCTATGAGCCGGGACAGACCGCCGAGTCGCTCGGGCTCTCCGGCCGCGAGACATTCGACATCTCGGGGCTCACGGGCGAGCTCAAGCCGCGACTCAGGGTCAAGGTGCGGGCCACGCGTGAGGACGGCTCGGTGGTGGAGTTCACCGCCATCGCACGGCTCGACACGCCGGTGGACGTGGACTACTACCGCAACGGCGGGATCTTGCAAACGGTGCTGCGGAATCTCGTGAAGCACTGAGTCAGACTGAGGTTCCGAGGATGACGAAGCGCCCGCGCGGCCTCCGCGCGGGCGCTTCAGTCCATCAGTGAGCGAGTGCGTCTCAGCGTTTTCCAGCCGCCTGCACCGAGGGCGTGGGCGCACGCAACTCGAGCAGCCCCAGCGGCAGTTCGCCGCCAGCGTCGGGGGCGAGTGAGCCCCCGTTCGACAGCCCGACGCGGTTCATCGCGCGCGCCATGGCCACCTGGAGCTCTGTCGGCAGCGCGCGACTGCCGGTCGCGTCGCGCGCGGGAATGAGCAGCACGATGGGCACTTCTCCGCCGCGGCCGAGCCGATACCAGCGCTCCGCGGCGCGCCGCGCCAGCGTCTCGGTGGTCGCGGTGACCGCCATGGTGCTGGCACCACGCTGTGGAGCGCGCAGCGAAGTGATCACGAGTTCCTCGCGGGCGTAGGGATCCTCGAGGCTCATCGCGTAGTCCGGACTGACGCCCATGCGTTCGACCACGCCGTGCGGCGTGATGCGGGCGAACTGGCACTCCGGGCGCCACGCGCGTGCGGCCTGCTTGCACTCATCGAGCAGGCTGCGCACCGCGGCCGCCTTGGCCATCGGGTCGCGCGAGCCGTTGATCGCCAGACGCTCCTGTGGCCCCATCGTCGCGTCGTCGTCGAAGACGATGCCGTCCACCGGCAGGTACACCGCGAGATCGGTGATCAGGTCCACTGCGGCACGCCGTGCCGCAGGCAGGTCGGGCGACAACTTCGTCCCCCAGCGCGAGCCCGGCATTGGCCATGTGCGCGCGGGCACGCGCAAGGCGGGTTGGCGGTCCCATGCCCAGGTCAGGTTGAGCGTCGGCACCACAGCCCAGACGCGAAAGCCCGCCTGCTGGAACCGGCTCGCGGCGAACGCCCAGATGTCGGCGGCGACCATCGCTTGGTGGTTCATCGCAAAGCTCGCGCGCAGACGGCCGTCGCGCTCGGGTGCCGCGAATACCGGGATCATCACACTGTTGGCGCCCACGGCGCGGGCGCGCACCACGGCTTCCTCGACACGCTGTCGCATGATCGCGTCGTCCGTGGTCCCGAGTCCGTCGAGTCTCACCGTGGCCATTCGCACGGCTGGAATAGGCGTGCGGTACCACTCAGGATTGTTCGCGAAGTGAAGTTCGCGGTGCACCAGGTAGCGCGGCAGGCAGCCCGAGCGCAGGTCGTCCGCGGTGACGAGCCGCTGCTCGAGGGTCAGCGTCACGTCGAAGCCCGCGAGAACGGCCTGGGCGCGCGCCATCTCGTTGTGCACGCCGTAGGGCCACACCAGCACCGACGCGGGTTCGCCGAGTTGATCGCGAAACGCCCGCTGCGTGCGAGCGAGGTCGTCGCCGATGCGATTCCTGTACTGCTCGCGATCCTCGTAGGCTGCAGCGCCGGCGAGCCATCGACGCGCGCCCACCGAGGGTGCGGTCACGCCCTGCGGGCTGCACGGTTCGTAGCCGTGCAGCGCGTGCGTGTGCGACGCGAGTTCCACGCCGTCGTCTCTGGCCAGCCCCCGCAGTTCGTCCCAATCGAGCAGCGGCGGTACGTCGGAGCGCTCGATGCCGACGAACGACGTGATCGGCGCGAGTACGGCGCGCACACCCTCGGCGCGCAGGATGGGGAGTGCCACTTGAGCGAAGCTTCGGTAGCCATCGTCGAACATGACCACCAGGGCGCGCGCAGGCAGCCGCTCGGGGTGCTCGCGGTTCGCGATCAGCTCCGATAGCCGCACGAATGTCCAGCCCTGCTCGCGGCAGGCGCGGAGCTGCCGGCGCAGGTCGTCGGGCGTCACGGCGAGCGCGTCCTTGCCGGGGTTCGGGGTGACGTGGTGATACGCCAGGATCGCGATCTCGGGGAACTTCGCTGCGGTGGCCAGCGAGTCGTCTGCGGCCGCCGCGCGAGCCCCCGCGCCAGTTACGAGCGCGCACGCAAGTGCGACGACGAACGCGAGTACCGGACGGGCGTACATCAGAAAGCCTTCACCAGCCCGAGCCTCCACCAATCCCGGCGGTATCCGGAAGCGGTTTGGAGGTTGGAATCCCCGAGGCCGCCTGAGAGCGCGAGCGTCCAGTCGAGGTTGGGCATCCACTCGACGCCTCCCTCGAGTCCGTAGAACGGGTCCGTGGCCGCGCCCTTCTCGCGCTGCCAGCCCGTGCGCACGTCGGTCGAGAGCCGCCACTGCGGAGCGGGGCGCACCGCCAGTTCGAGCCCGGGGCCCCACTCTCGGTAGAAGTCGGGGTCGTAGTAGCCGTTGTCGAGGTCCTCATGGACGTTGAGCTGGTCGAGTTCCAGGCGCGCGGCCAACTCCCAGCGCGCGTCGTCTCGGAACAGCCAGCGTGCCGAGAACGACGTGCGCTCGGAGTTGTTGCCGTCGCTGTACGAGCCCGCCCGGCCGCTCGCGCTTAGCACCAGCCGCGACATGGCGTCCCAGTCCGCGGCGAACACCCACTGCAACATGGAGATGTTCTCCTCCATCGCAAGGCGAGTGAGCACGGGCTCGCGGGCGGTGACCACCTCGAGGCGCACACGTTCGGTGGGACGCATGATCGCGCCCAGCTCGCCGCCGCGGCCGGTGCCGGAACCCGACTCCCACGACGTGATCGCACCGCGCGCATAGCCCGTCCACACCGGGTTCCAGCTGTGGCGCACACCCACCGCCATTTGTCGCGCATGACTCGCACCGCCGTCGTCCTCGGCCCGGTCGTTCCGCCACAGCACGCTCGCCGTGGTGCCCATGCCGAACGGCCACGACATCTCCAGAGACGGGGTCAGCACGTCGAGCCCGTCGCTGTCGTCACTTCGATCGTGTCCCAGTTCCAAGCGCGCGCGGTGCTCGAGCGCGATGCGATCCGAAAGAGCCTTCGCCTCGGCGTCGCCGGGCGCAAGCGCCTGATGGCGAGCGAGTGCCTCGACTGCTCCGTCCGGGTCGTCGTTCCAATAGCGCGCGTGCGCCAGCGCCTTCCATGCCTCGGCGTCGGCGGGCTCTCGTGCGACGAGTGATTCGAGCCGCTGGCTCGCGCGGCGGTTCTGGCCGCTCCAGCTCTCGTTGCGGGCCAGTCCCAGCTCGGCCTGGGCCAGCGCGGGCTCGCGGGCGAGCATCGTCTCGTAGGCGCGGATGGCGTCGGAGTGGCGGCCCATCCAGCCGAGCACTTGCGCCCGCTCCATCTCCACGTCGCGATCGGTGGGATCGCGCAGCAGCAATCCATCGTAGACGGCGAGCGCCCCGGTCAGGTCATCGAGGCCGACCAGCGCGCTCCCCAGCCGGCGGCGCGCATCGGCGTCCTCGGGATGCTCGCTCAGCCAGGCTTGCAGATCGTCCGCCGCACCGCGGGCGTCACCGGCCTCGAAACGCTCCTCGGCGCGGTCGGAAAGCAACTCGGAAGCGCGGTCGGGGAACTCCACCGCCAACCGGTCGAACAGCGCGACGGCTTCCGCGTGGCGGCCGGACTCGCCGAGGATGCCGGCTTCGAGCCAGCGCAGGCCGAAGTCCAGCGGATCGGCGGCGAGCACCTGGCGCACCACGGCGAGCGCGGAGTCGGGTTGGCCGCGGTCGGCCAACTCGCGCGCCTCGCGCCAAGAGTCGCGTGGTGCTGCCTCGGTTCCCGGCTCGGCGACCGCGCCCGGTTCGGACTGTGCCAGCACGGCCGCGGGCTCGACGACCTTCTTCACGGGTCGCTTGGTGCTCTTGCGCGACGGCTTCGCAGCCGATTCCGCGGGGGCCGTGGCGGCCAGCACGAACGCTGCAGTGAGGGCCGCGATCGCGGCCAGGCGGACAGCGGCACGGAGCCTCATCGTTCAGTCCTCCACTGCGTGACGCCACCGCGGAAGTTGGTACTCAACAACCCCTTGGGCGTGGCGATCGCCGTGATGAGCGACATCATCATCCAGTAGATGAGCGGGTAAGTGACGGCGACCGGGTAATAGCGGCGCACGGTGCGGTCGTAACGCGAGTCCAGCCACACACCGGTGAGCAGCTGTGTGAGGCAAAGCGTGGCAATGATCATTCCCCACCAGTTCGGGATCGGGGACGCACCCGCGGGCGGTACGCCGACCGCCCACGACAGCAGCCACAAGCCGGTCAGCCCGACGAAGCAGTAGGCCCACAGCACCGACAGCACCGCTTCGTAGTACACGGGCCACATGCGGCGGGCTTGCCAGCTGCGAAGGATGTGCGAGTGGCGGCGCAGCACCTGCGCCAGCCCCAGCGCCCAGCGGTGGCGCTGCTTGTAGAGCGCGCCGACCGTCTCGGGAACGCGCATCCACACGATGGCACGCGGTTCGTAACGCACGTCGTAGTGGGCGGCCTGAAGCTTCCACGTCATGTCGATGTCCTCGGTCGCCATCTCGGGGCTGTAGCGGCCGACGTCGATGAGCGCTGAGCGGCGGAACGCGCCGACGACGCCCGACATGGTCAGGATGCGGCCCCAGATGCGCTGCGCGCGGCGCAGCAGGCTGACGATGGAGGTGAACTCCACCACCTGGAGCTGCGACAGGTAGGTCACGCGATTCACGACGCGCGGATTGCCGGTCACGCCCGCGACGCGTGAGGACTCGAAGTGCGGCACGATCCAGCGCAGGATCTGCGGGTCGGGGCAGGCGTCGGCGTCCATGATCAAGATGAGCTCGCCGTTCAGGCACGGCAGGGCGTCGTTCATCGCCATGGCCTTGCCCTCATTGCGCTCCTTGGCGACCAGGCGCACGTCGCCGCGCTCGGCGTAGGCGGCGACGATCTCGCGAGTGCGGTCGGTGCTCGCGTCGTCCACGATCACGATCTCGAAATCCGGATAGTCGATGCGCAGCGTGGCCTCGATGGTCTCGGCGATGACCTTCGCCTCGCAGTAGGCCGGGATCAGCACGGTCACGCGCGGGTAGTGCTGGAGCACCGGCGGCGACTGTGTGGACTCGTCGCTTTGTTCCCTGCGCCAGAAGAAGTTGAGCCCGGTGCTCACCCAGGTGATCGCGCTGAGCACGGGATAGCCGCCGAAGAACGCCAGCGCGTACCAGTACATCGGGTGCTCCTGCACCGCGATGATGAACGGCACGAGCACGGTCCTCATGCGCCGGACTCCCTGGCCGAGCGGCCGCCGAGCAGTGCGGGGTGGTAGACCTTGCGCCCCTCCTCGAGCCGCACGATGACGACGCTCGCGGTGAGGCACTCCTCCTGCGAGGACGGGTAATCGACGGGCCGTCCCAGCACATCGCGAGAATGGTCCTCGGCCACGACCTTGTGCCCCGTACGAGCGCCCTTGCGATCGAAGATGCGCTGGTTGTGCAGCGACCACAGCGAGGTTGTGCCCACGATCACCACGGTCGAGATGCCGAGGAACCACAGCGTGAACCGCACCTCGAACATCGAGACCCCCTGCAACACGATCCACCACCACCACACGAACAATACCCAGCCTGCAGCGGCGAAAACCCCATGCAGGAACTGACGTGCAGGTGGCGCTTCAAGCGGAGGCTTGGTTTCCGGAGGCGTCGAGGACATCGGGACCCGGGGCGGCGGCAGGGGACGGCAAGGTGCGGCCCCCCCGCGGGAGCCGCTCGCGACACTCCCGAATCATCGGCACCCCCTGCGTGACCCTTGACCGAATGCGGTCAGCGGGCTCAACCCGCGCCCCCGACGGGACTTCTGCGGACCTCCCGGGCCCGGAAACACGACGGCCACCCCCCTGGGGAGAGGGGTGGCCGGCGGCCCTGCGCGCGGACCCGGGGTCAGCGCATGGCGTCGCGTTCGTCGCGCTGCTGGCGCTCCCACCAGAACGGCGCGCGCACGCGCGCACGCGGGGCCAGCTCGTCGAGCGTGGCCGCGTCGTAGAGCCGACCGTTCAGCATGACTCGCGACACGCTCTCGGAGTCGCGGATGTTCTCGAGCGGGTCGCGGTCGAGCACGAGCAGGTCGGCCAGCTTGCCCGGCTCGATCGAACCGAGGTCACGGTCGTAGCCGAGATGCCGGGCACCTCCGAGCGTCGCGCAGCGGAGCGCCTCGTGCGGGGCCATGCCGCCCAGCACCAGGCTCCAGATCTCCCAGTGCGCGCCCAGTCCTTCGCGCTGGCCATGCGCCCCGATCTGCACGCCGACGCCGGCGCGATGCAGCTCAGCCGCCTCTTCGGCTACGGCCATGAGGTTCCACTCGTCGTCCGGAGCGGTCTGGGGCCGGCGCGCGCGAGCGTCCAGCGAGCGGCGAGGCACGAACTTCTGCAGTCGCTCGTCCGCCCACACCGGTGTCTTCGCGTACCAGTAGTGCTCGCCGTCGAGGCCGCCGTAGGCCACGTTGAAGGTGGGCGTGTAGCCGACCTTGGTCTGGCTCCACAACTGCACCACGTCGTCGTAGACACGTTCGACCGGCAGCGCATGCTCGATGCCGGTGTGGCCGTCGATCACCATGGTCATGTTGTGCGGGAACAGTGCGCCGCCCTCGGGCACCACATTCATGCCGGTCCGGCGCGCCGCTTCGAGCACCATCTGGCGCTGGTCCCGCCGCGGCTGGTTGTAGCTCTTCACGCTGTGCGCACCGTAGGCGCGCATCCGGCGCAGGTGCATGACGGCGTCGCCAAGGCTGTCCACGTCGGCGCGGAAGTCACCCTTGGCGCCGTACAGGATGGTGCCGGTCGAGAAGATGCGCGGCGCGGTGATGAGCCCGGCTCGCTGCATCTCGGACTGTGTGAAGATCTCGTAGGAGTCGTTGGACGGGTCGTGCAATGTGGTCACGCCGAACGCCAGCGACGCATGGTCGATCCACGAACGCTGCGGAATCAGCTGTTCGTTGCCCATGCCACCGTGCCAGTGCGTGTCCACGAGTCCCGGCAGCAGCGTCTTGCCGCTCACGTCCACGATCTTCGCACCGCGCGGCAACGTCACTGCCGAGCGCGGCCCCACGGCGGTGATGCGGTTCCCGGTCACTACGACGACGCCGTCCTCGATGACCTCGTCGCCCTTCATGGTGATGATGCGTCCGCCCGTCAGCGCGATCGCGCCCGCCGGCTTGTCCGCGGCGAACGTGAACCCGATGCTCCGGCGCCGTGGGGGCGTGTCCGCGAGCGAGTCGCGAGCGCCGGGCGCGAACGTGAACACCTCGCGCACGTCCTGCGACAACAACGTGTCGCCGAGCGACCAGTGAAGCGTGCGCGAGTCGCCCGACCAGCCGAGCCAGTCGCCCGCATCGGTGGACACCGTGCGCACCGGCAGGTCCCGCATGCCGGGCCCGAAGTCCACCGGCCGGCCAGCGCGTACCGCGGGTGCGACCCAGACGCGATACTTCTCGCGGAATGCGATCCAGCGC
>CAZADU010000587.1:0-5449 GCA_964483945.1 uncultured bacterium | reverse complement strand
CAACGAGGATGAAGCCGCCCCTCTGCTGGCGCGCGGACTCGTTCGCGAGAGCCCGCTGCGTTACGCGGGCCCCTGGTCCGAGGGACTGGACGACCTGCCGAGAGCGGCCGCGGCGTGGCGCGCGGCCGGGCTGAAGATCTCGGAGGTCGCGATGCGGGCGCCGGGGTTGGGTTCGGTCTACTCGCGGGTGACCGGACTGGAACTCGATTCATGAGCGCGGCGGTGTTCCGCACCATGCTGCTCGGACTCGTCCGCGACCGGCAGGCGCTGGCGATGAGCTTCGTGCTCCCGGCCGTGTTCTTCGTGATCTTCGCCTCGATCTTCGCCGGGGCCACCGGAGGCCAGATGCGACTGCGCGTCGCGTTCGCGGACGAGGTCCGCAGCGAGACGTCGGCGCGGCTCGTCGCGGCGATCGCCTCGGATGCTGCCATCGTGCGCGTCGGCGCGGAGGGGCTCGAGTCGAGCGCCGTACGCGAACTCGTGCGCCGCGGCACCGCGGACGCGGGTCTGATCGTGCGCGCCGGTGGAGAGTCGCTCGATGAGCCGGGCGGATTCGGCGCGCCGCCACTGGTGATCCTGACCGATCCCGTGCGCGGGGTGGCGGCACCGATGCTGGCTGGCCAGATCCAGAAGGCGTACTTCGCCGCACTGCCGGACGTGGCCCTGCGCAATGTCATGAGTCGCATCGAGGAGGAACTCGTGACGCTGACCGATGCGCAGCAGGCGGCGGTGGACTCGGGACTCGCCAGCCTGCGCCAGGAGGCGAAAGCCGCGGCCGTCGAGGGTCGCAGCGCCGGCTGGGCGCTCGACGAACTCTATGAACGCGAGGACGTGGCCGGAGCTTCCGCGGCGCGCAACCACGTCGCCTACGCCGCGGGCGCCGTGGCAGTGCTGTTCCTGCTGTTCTCCTGCGTGCACGGGGCGCTGTCGGTGATCGATGAACGCGACACGGGCCTGCTCGACAGGATCCTCGCCGGCCCGGCGGGTTCGGGCGTGCTGATCGATGGCCGCCTGGCGTTCCTGACCCTCCAGGGCTTCGTGCAGGTCGGTGTCATCTTCGCGATCGCGTGGGCCGTCTACGGCGTGAGCCTGCTCGCGCATTTCGGGCCGTGGGTCATCACCACGCTACTGACCAGCGCCGCGGCGGCCGCCCTCGCGCTGGCGCTCACCGCAGCGTGCGCCACCCGGCGGCAGGCGCAGACATTCGCCAACGTGGCCATCTTGATACTGTCGGCGCTTGGCGGCAGCATGGTGCCGCGCTTCTTCATGCCGGGCTGGCTGCAGGACCTCGGGTGGATCACCCCCACGACATGGGCGCTCGAGGCCTACACGACCATCCTGTGGCGCGGCGGCTCCTACCGGGATTGTCTCGGCCCGTGGGCGGCACTCGCGCTCGCTACGATCGCCGCATGGTTCGCCGCGCGCGTCTTCGCGCGCCGGCGGGAAGTCGTTTGAGGACACCACCACGAACGTGATGCCTGGAAGGACGGAGATCTGACGATGGACGCGATCTGGAACACGCTACTTTTCCTCGGCGCACTCGCCGGGATGGAACTCGGAGCCTACCTCTCTCACCGCTATCTCATGCACGGACCGATGTGGTTCCTGCACAAGTCGCATCATGTGCCGCACGAAGGGGGCTTCGAATGGAATGACCTGTTCGGGTTCCTGTTCGCGCTACCCGCGATCGTGCTCATCTGGTTCGGCACACACGGCTACCCGCGGCTGCTGTGGCTCGGCCTCGGCATCACGGCATACGGAGTGGCCTACTTCGGCTTCCACGACATCATCGTGCACCGCCGCGTCCCAGTGCGCTTCAAGCCGACGCACCCGTACATGCGCCGCATCATCAAGGCTCACCTCGTGCACCATCGCACGCTGGTCAAGAAGGGCGCGGAGTCGTTTGGCTTCCTCTACGCACCCGACACTGACGACCTGCAGACGAAGGGCACGGGACCGACGCCGCTCGAAGGCCGCAAGCAGGCTTAAGCCTGAGGGCGCGTCCACAGGCCGTCACGCGATTTCGTGCGCTCCGCGACCCGCGCCCCGAGTGCGTCCCCAGCCGCGGCCAGGCCCAGCACCGTCTTGCTGCCGTTGCCGACCGTGGCCCGCGTGTCCCACGCCGAGGCCCCTCGCCGCTTCACCACCTGCCCGATCTCGCGGTACACGCGGCGCGCGGCCGCGATGCTCCAGGCGCAGCGGAAGTCCAGCGCCGCGAGCCCGGCGAGTGACGAGTCGTAGTAGCGGTCCGCCTCCCCGAGGAGGCGTGCGACGACACTTGCCACGGCCGCCCGGTGGCCCGCCTGCAGGATCGCCCCCGCGGGGACACCCGCCTCGTCGAGCCAGTCGCTCGGCAGGTAGACACGGCCCACCCGTGCGTCGTCGCACACATCGCGTGTGATGTTCGTGAGCTGGAAGGCGATGCCGAGATCGGCCGCGCGGTCGAGGGCCTCGCTCGAGCGCGCGTTCATCACCATGGCCATCATGACGCCGACCACGCCCGCTACGTGGTAGCAGTAGTCGAGCGTGTCGTCCAGGGTCCGATAGTGGCGCCCTTCCACGTCCATCGCGAAGCCGCGCAATAGATCGAGCGGATGGCGCTGCGGAATGCCATGCGCCGAGACGACGCGCTGCAGCGCGATGAACGCGGGGTCTGTCATCGGATCTCCATCCAGCGCCCGCCGCGTCTCGTCCTCCAGCGCGAGCCACCTGCCCTTCGCGTCGCCCAGGTCCTGCCCAGGGGCGCGGTGACCGTGGTCCTGTGCGTCGATCCGGTCGTCGCAGTGGCGGCACCACGCATAGAGCATGTGCGCGTGCTCGCGGACACCCGCGGGCAGGAGCCTCGAGGCGCCGGCGAAGCTCTTCGATCCGACGCGAATGCTGTCGCGGCTGGCGGCGGCGACCCGATCCGTCGCGCTCATCGCGGCTTCGCGGGGGTGACGCCGAGGTCGGCGAGCATCAGGCTGGCGGTGGCGGCCGCTGAGTTGACCACGCCTGGCACTCCCGCGCCGGGGTGCGTGCCTGCGCCCACGAAGTACAGCCCGCCGATCCTGTCGTCACGGTTGTGCACGCGGAAGTACGCACTCTGAGTCAGGATCGGCTCCAGCGAGAACGCGGAACCGTGATGCGCGTTCAGCGTGTCGCGAAAGTCGTTCGGCGTGAAGACCCGAACCGTCGCCAGGTCCCCCATCAGCCCCTTGATGTGACGCTGTTCGAGGTAACGCAGGATCGCGTCACGGTAGCGTGGCGCTTCCGCCTCCCAATCGAGCGGGTTCTTGCCGAGATGCGGGACGGGCGACAGCACATAGAAGGCCTCACCGCCTGCGGGCGCCAGCGCCGGATCGGTGACGGTGGGAGCGTGCAGGTAGAGCGAGAAGTCCTCAGCCAGCCGGCCGCGGTTGAAGATGTCATCGAGCAGGCCACGATAGCGGGGCCCGAAAAGCACGCTGTGGTGCGCGAGATGCGGGTGTCGCCGTCGCGTGCCGAAGTAGATGACGAACAGGGACATGCTGAATCGCTTACGCAGCAGGCTGGCCTCCGCGGGCCTGGCCAGCGGCTCGTGCCGGAGCAGCGAGGCATACGTGTGAACGACGTCCGCGTTGCTCGCCACGGCATCGAACGCCGCACTCCAGCCGCCCGAGGCCTCCACGCCCGTGACACGTCCGTTGCTCGTGCAGATGCGCTCGATCGGCGTCTCCATCCGGACTTCGCCGCCCAGTTCCTCGAACAGCCGCACGAACGCGCGCACGAGAGCGCCCGTCCCGCCGCGGGGGAAGAACACCCCCCAGCGCCGTTCGAGAGTGTGGATGAGCGTGTAGATGGAAGACGTCTCGAAGGGGTTACCGCCTACCAGCAGCGAGTGGAAACTGAACGCCTCCCGCAGATGGGGGTCGCGGATGAACCGGGACACCATGTCGTACACACTGCGGTGCGCTTCGAGGCGCATCAACTGTGGAGCGACCCGCACCATGCTCCAGAAATCGAGGAACGGAGCCGCTGCGAGATTCGTGTAACCCGCCTCGAAGACCTCGTTGGCGTAGTGCACGAAGCGCCGATAGCCGTCCACGTCGCGGGGGCTCTTCTCGGCGATCTGCTGGAAGAGCGAATCGTCGTTCGAATAGTCGAACGAATAGCCGTCTTCCCAGTGCAGCCGGTAGAACGGGGTCACCGGGATGAGTTCGACATAGTCCTCCAGCCGGCGTCCCGCGGCGAGAAAGACGTCCTCCAGGCACTCGGGCGCGGTGATGACCGTGGGACCGGCATCGAACGTGTAGCCGGCGTCCTCGTACACGTACGCCCGCCCGCCGGGACGTTCCCGCTGCTCGATCAGTGTGGTCTGCACGCCGCCCGCCTGCAGCCGCACCGCGAGGGCCAGGCCGCCGAACCCGCTGCCGATCACGGCGACGCGCGGGGTCCTCATGCTCCCCCCCGCGTGTGCCGCGCCGCGCCCGGCAGCGGCCGGGCCGTGCGCGGCTCGAACAGGCAGCCGAGCGCCCTGGCGAGCGGCACGGGCGGGCGGCCGGCGACGATTCGGAGCCGATCCGCGAGCTTGAGGCGGCCCGCGTAGAAGCGCGCGATCAGGGGCGCCGGGAGTCGGTAGAAGCGCTCGAACACGACCCACCGTCGTGAGGGCTCGGCGGCGTGGAACAGCATGCGGTTGAGCGCGCGGAAGAACGATCCGCGCCGCCAGGCCTCGATCGAGCGAGCGCGGACCAGTGCGTGCAGCCGGGACGGGCTCCACGCGCGTTCCGCGGCCAGGGCATCGGCAAGCTGTGCGGCCGCCGGCAGCGAGTAGCCGGTGGTCGGGTGGAACAAGGCGGCACTCATCCCGCTGCACGGTACACCAGGTGCCCGTTCGTCCCAGAACGCAGCGATGTCGCCCGAGAGTGCGATGGGAAGCACCCCATGCTCTTCGCCCTCGATCGCCGCGATACGCCAGCCCATGGCCGCTGCATACGCGTGAATGCATTGGCGCATCGCCGGGCGGTCGAGCGAAGGGCTGTCGCTGTAACGCGTGTCCTCGACCAGGAGTCGCCGCGGGCCGAACGGCAACGTATAGAGGAAGCGATACCCATCGACCTGGCTGACCGTGGCGTCCATGAGGATCGGGCGCTCGAGCCCGTGCGGGGCCTCAAGCGTGAGCCAGAGTCCGGTGAACTTCTGCCACGCGAAAGACAGTGCCTCGGTGGCGGGGTGGCCGCGTCCGTCGATCACGACGTCGCCCGCGAGCGACCGGCCATCCTCGAGTGTCACCCGCGTCGGCGTCACCTCGACGATGTTCGCCCCCGTGACAAGCCGGTCGCCGAGTGCGTGCGCCAGCGCCTCGTGCAGCCGGTCCGAGGTCACCGCGTGGTATGCCGCCGGGATCGTTTTTGCAAAAGCGGGGAATCGCACTTCGTGCGTGGACCACGAACACTCCAAGAGTGGTGCGAGCCATTCACGCTGAGCG
>CAZADU010000586.1:0-4665 GCA_964483945.1 uncultured bacterium | reverse complement strand
GGCGTCCATGGCGATCCGCCATTCGTTCGCACCCAGCGAAGTTCGCCGTGCCGTCGAACAGCCAGCCGAGCCCGAGGGTGACGTGGTGTCCAAGGCGATCGACATCGCGCGCGGCGACAGCACGCACAAGGAGCAATGGGTGGACGAGATACCCGATCTGGAGCTCGCCTCGCTCCCGGCCGCCTCGCGCGAGACATTCCTGCGCATCGCCAACGGCCGCCGCTGCGATTGCGGCTGCGGCTACACCCTGGCCGCGTGCCGCCGGTTCGATTCGACCTGCGACGTGAGCGGCCCGCGCGCCCGGGCGCTGTTCGACTCGGTCCAAGCGGGGCAGATTCGCGTCGCGACAGGCTTCCGCGAGCGGCCCACCGCGGACTGACCTCGGGCCCAGAACGGGCCTTGCGAGGCGCGAACCGCGCGGGCTACCCTCGGGGCCTTCCCGAGATGATTCCCGGAGCGCGGCCAAGCGGCTCCGTGTGACTTTCCCGAAATCCGGAGGAACCATGGCCTGGAAAGACCTCACACCCAAGACGTTCGCCTCGATCCGTGAACTGAACGGTATCTCGGCCCGCACGCAGGAAGAGCACTACGAGTTGTACAAGGGCTACGTGGGCAAGGTGAACGAGATCCAGAAAAAGCTCGACGCCGTGGATCGCACCACGGCGAACCAGATCTTCAGCGATCTGCGCTCGTTGCGCGTGGACTTCTCATTCGCCATCGGCGGCATGAAAAACCACGAGATCTTCTTCGGCCATTTGGGTGGCAAGGGCGGCGCGCCCACCGGCAGGCTCAAAGAGCAGATCGAGCGCGACTACCCGTCCTATGATGCTTGGCTCGCCGACTTCAAGGCCTCGGGCCTCGCAGCACGCGGCTGGGTGTGGCTCGCGTACGACCATGACCTGGGCATGCTGACGACGGTCATCGGCGATGCGCAGAACACGTTCCCGGTGTGGAACGCCACGCCGGTGCTGGCGCTGGACGTGTACGAGCACGCGTACTGGCTGGACTACGGCCGCGCGCGCGCCAAGTACATCGACGCATTCTTCAATAACCTCGACTGGGACGTGGTGGCCGCGAATCTCGATCGCGCGCTGTCCATGCAGCCCGCCGCACGGTAAGCACCGTTCGCGCCGCGCTCCGCGCGGCTCCACGCATCGTGACGGGCCCCTTCGACCGGGGGCCCGCACGATTTTTCCGGAGGAATCATGGCCACCGCCACGCTGCTGCCGGTCATCGGCAAGCCGGCGCCCGACTTCACGCTGCCCTCCACGTCCGGGCAGCCCGTCTCACTCCGTCAGTTCAAGGGCAAGAAGACCGTGGTGCTGTTCTTCTACCCGAACAATGACACGCCGAGTTGCACCAAGGAGGCGTGCGGGTTCCGTGACCTTGCGGCCGAGTTCGACACCGTCGGCGCGGTGCTGCTCGGCATCTCGGGCGACCCGATGGAATCGCACGACAAGTTCCGGACCAAGCACCGGCTGCCGTTCGAGCTGCTGTCCGACCCGGACGCGGTGGCAAGCAAGGCGTTCGGCGTGTGGAAGCTGAAGAACCAGTACGGGAACAAGTTCATGGGCATCGAGCGCACGACGTTCGTGATCGACAAGACGGGCCGCATCGCCCAGATCTACCCCAAGGTGAAGGTCGAAGGGCACGTCGCCGAAGTGCTCGGGTTCCTCAGCGAGGAGTGACCTTCGCGCGCGGGCGGGCGAGCGTGCCCTCCCGCGCGTGAGGCCATCGCATGGACTGGGCGCCCAAGCGGCCGGTGCCGGTGTTCCCGCTTCCCGGCGTGGTGCTGTTCCCCCGGGCCGAGCTGCGCCTGCACATCTTCGAACTGCGCTATCGCACGATGGTGCGCGACGCGCTCTCGGCCGAGCGCGTCATCGCACTCGCCACGCTCGCACCCGGCTGGGAGCAGGACTACCAGGGCAGCCCGCCGTTTCACGAGCTCGGTTGCGTGGCGCGCATCGAAGAGGTCGAGTGGCTGCCGAACGACCGCTACGACCTGCGCCTGCGCGGTGTGTTGCGCGTGCACTTCGGTCGCACGCGGCGCGAATTCCCGTATCGCGCCTGTGACGTGGAACCGCTGTCCGACGTGCCGTACTCCGAGTCCGACCCGCTCGCCGAACTGGCGCGCGAGGGGCTGCTGGCCGAGCGCACGCGTCTGGGCCCACTCGGGGCCGAGGCCTGGCTGTCCCCACCCACGCTCGCCGACGGCGCGACGCTCGCCGAGGTGGTGGGCGTGATCGGCACGAGCGTGCGGCTGCCCGTCGAGGACAAGCTCGAGTTGCTCGCCGAGGACCGGCTGCCCGAGCGCGCGCGGCTGCTGCGCGAACACCTGCGGCGCATGGGGCCCGTCTCGGCGTCCATGCCGCGTCCTCCGGGGCTGAGCCCGAACTGAGCGCGTCGCCTCACGTGGACGCTGTGCGCTGAGCACACTAGTGTCCCCTCCGAAGTCGTGTGATGTCGTGAAGTGCAGAGTCCGCCGACGCTGCTTTGGCGACCGGAGCAAGTTGAAGAGGCGCACGGGCGCATCGCGGGCCCGCGGAGACCACCCATGAAGGTGTTCGACAAGGGCTTTTCGCTGACATGGCTCGGCCATAGCGCGTTCCATCTCGTCTCGCCACGCGGCAAGCACCTGCTGGTGGACCCGTGGCTCGAGGGCAACCCCATGGCACCGGTGGGCGATACGCCCATCACGCATGTGGACGCCATCCTGGTCACCCACGCGCACAGTGACCACGCGGGCGACGTGATCCGGCTGGCCAAGAAGTTCCACTGCCCGGTCGTCTGCATCCACGAGGCGTCGCTGTGGTTCGCGAAGCAGGGTGTGGAGACGTGTCTCGGCATGAACAAGGGCGGCACAGCGCATGTGGCGGGCGTGCGAGTCACCATGACGAACGCCACGCACTCCAGCAGCTTCGACAGCGGCGACGACCGTCCGTACGGAGGTGAAGCCGCGGGGCTGGTGGTCACGCTCGAGAACGGCGCGACCCTGTATTTCGCGGGCGACACCGGCCCGATGATGGACATGCAGATCATCGGCGACCTGTACAGGCCCGACGTGTCGGTGTTGCCGATCGGCGACCTCTACACCATGGGCCCGCGCGAGGCGGCCTACGTGATGAAGCTGCTGCGCTCACGCTGGGTGGTGCCTTGTCACTACGCCACGTTCCCGGCACTCACCGGCACGCCCGAAGCTCTGCGTGCCGAGCTCGAGAAGCAGGGCGTCGAAGCCGAGGTCGTGGCACCCAAGCCGGGCCAGACGATTCGTTGAGCCGGGGGCACACGGGGGACAGGGCATGAGCAGCGACGAGCGCGACGACGTCGCTCGGCACAACCGGCGGGCGTGGGACGGACTGGTCGAGCGCGCCAACCGCTGGACCGTGCCCGTGGACCAAGCCACCATCGAAGCGGCACGACGCGGCGAGTGGCAGATCGTGCTCACACCCACTCGGCCCGTGCCGCGGGAGTGGTACCCGCCGCTCGCGGGCGAGCCCGTGCTGTGCCTGGCCGCAGCGGGCGGGCAGCAGGCCCCCATTCTCGCCGCCGCCGGCGCGCGCGTGAGCGTGATCGACAACTCCCCGCGTCAGCTCGAACAGGACCAGGTCGTAGCGCGCCGAGAGGGGCTGTCGATCGCCAGCGTGCTCGGCGACATGCGCGACCTGTCGGCGTTCCCCGACCGCTCGTTCGCGCTGGTTTTCCACCCGTGCTCCAACTCGTTCGTGCCCGACGTGCGTCCCGTGTGGCGTGAGGCGTTCCGCGTGCTCCGCCCGGGCGGTGTGCTGCTGGCGGGGTTCACGAACCCGGTGGAGTACCTGTTCGATGCACTCGCCTACGAGCGGGGGGAGTTGGTGGTGAAGCACCGGCTGCCGTATTCGGACGTGATCGACGCAAGTCCGGAGGAGCGTGCACGCATGGAAGCCGCGGGCGAGCCGTTGTCGTTCGGTCACACACTCGAGGACCAGATCGGCGGCCAGCTCGACGCGGGCTTCGTGCTCACGGCGATGTTCGAGGACCGCTGGGACGAGAGCGCGCTCGGCCGCTACATGGCGACGTTCATGGCGACGCGGGCGGTGCGGCCCGCGTAGGACGGCGCTCGAGCGGTGCGGCCGGCTGGCGCCTCGGTCAGCGCGCCATGCTGAACGCGGCGAAGACATCGTAGACGCCGTGCACGACGATGGCCGTGGTGGTGTTGGTGTGCCGCCGCACGAGGCCGAGCGTGACGCCGAGCAGCAAGATCACCAACATGCCAAACCACGTGTACTGCACGTGCGCCACCGCGAACAGCAGCGAGGCCCACATCAAGCCGGTGCGTGGCTGCAGGGCTCCGCGCAACAGCACCTCCTCGCCGACGCCCGCGCTCAGGCCCAGCACGAGTGCGGTGCCGAGGCCCATGTCGCGCGCGATCATCTCGCCCATGGCCTGATCCTGCCGCCACAGCTCCGGCAGCCAGGCGCGCTCGACCCATTCCAGCGACGAGTTGAGCCCGCTCACGGCGATCAGTCCGACGACGGCCACCAACCACTCGCGGGGGCCCATCGGCCCGAGCCCGAGTCGCACCCACGTCTCGCGCGAGCTGCGCGCCACCCAAAGCCCCACGGCCGCGAGTGCGAACACCACTTCGCCCGCGAGCTGTCCCAAGAGCCCGGGCACGTCCACGAGCGC
>CAZADU010000585.1:0-1531 GCA_964483945.1 uncultured bacterium | reverse complement strand
GGGTGGCCCGAAGCTGCGATGGCTTTTTGAGAAGTGCGGCACGGGCTACAGCGGCCCGACCATCCGCCGCATGGCCCAGCCCGATGGTGCCCGCTGGCCATCCTCGCAGCCTGGCAGGTCTCAGAGTCCGGCGTGAGGGCTCGTGGCCTTGGTGTAAGCGCGTTCGACGCGGGCCACTCGCAGCGTGAAGTCGTCGTACCAGCGCTCGTGCCCCAGCCGCTGAGCTTCGGCGTGCGCCGCGACGCGCTTCCAGTCGTGAATCGCCTGCTCGCTCGACCAGTAGGAGAGCGTGATGCCGAGTCCTTCGGCATCACGCGCGCTCTCGAGGCCCAGGAACCCGGGCTGCTTCGCAGCGAGCGTGGCCATGGCTTCCGCCATGCGGCCATAGCCCTCGGGGTCCTCCGGCGTGCGGCGGCTCGTGAATATCACCACCCAGTAGGGCGGCACGGGAGTGCGGGCGAGTCGCGGCGTCTCGGACGATGGGGACATGCGGACGTTCCTCCGGGTCAGGTCGAGCGAGCTTACACGCCTGCGGCTCAGCCCCGCGCGCCGCTTCGAGACAACCGCCGGTAGCGCCGCGCGGGCGGAGCGGTCGGCGACCAGCCCTCGCCGCGCAGCGGGTCGCGCACGTCGAGGAACCGCCAGCGGCGCATGTCGCGGTCGGGCGAGAGCAGTTCGCGCACGCCGTGCTCGCGCAGAAGCACGGCGGTGAGGAACGAGCCCGGCAGCCCGGTGGAACCGGGCTCGCGCAACGTGAGCACCTCCGCGCACACCTCGGCGTGGCGGTCGGTGGGGCTAAGCAACAGGAGGGACGAGCTGCGGCGCAGTGCTTCGAGGAATGCCCACGCCTCTGCAGCCTCCAGCGCGCGTGCCACGGCGTGCGGGTGTGTGACGAATGCCAGGAACTCGTGCGCCGCGCTCCACGGCAGCGCCCATGGCGGCTCGCCATTGGCGAGCGACTCCAGCAGTTCCGCAGCGCGCGCGTGCTCGGGCGCGTAGCGGTTGGCGGCGGCCACGAGCACGCCGCTGTCTACGGCGATCATGCCTCTTCCTCCTCCGGCCGCGTGAGCCGGCCGGGACGCGCCGCGTCGAGCCGGGCCGGGCCCAGGTCGTAGGACGGCAGGCTCACGCGCGTCCGCCTTGCGGGGCCCGTCGAGCGCAGTCCGTCGCGCAGTGTGCGTTCGACCACGTCGGTGAGCGTGCGTCCCTCGCTCGCCGCACGTCGGCGCAACTCGAGGTAAAGCGCGGGGTCCAACTGCAGCGTCGTACGTTTCATATGCGAAAGCATAGCATTGCAGACAAGCATCTCGCAAGACCTCTTGAGTTGGCGCGCGCGCTCAGGCATCATGCTTGCCGTTCCGCAAGTCCCCGACACCCAACAAGGAGTGACCATGGCAGTGCGCAAGACCGCTTCGAAGCAGCCGGCCGCCGCGAATGGCGCCGCCGTCGCCGGCCACGTGAAGGACATGACCCTTGCCCGCGAGGGCAAGGCCCGCATCGAATGGGCCGACCGCCACATGCCGGTGCTGCG
>CAZADU010000584.1:0-3811 GCA_964483945.1 uncultured bacterium | reverse complement strand
CCCATACTTGTCGATGTCGGCCACCGCCGGCGTGCCGCGCACCTCGCCGCCGAGCAGGATCGGGAACCCAGGCAGGACGGTCGCGGTGGCACCCGAGAGGGCCGTGAGCTGGCCCTCTTCGCCGCCGCAGATGATGTCGTTGAAGCCATCGCCATTGATGTCGGCGACCACCGGGCTCGACTCCGACGCACCGCCCGTCAGCGTCGTGTAGCGCACGTTACTCCACGGGAACACCAGCGTGGCGTTGCGGTTGAACACGTACAGCCCGCCGTTTGTGCCCATGTGCACGATGTCGGGGAAGCCGTCGTTATTCATGTCGGCGATCGCCGGCGAGGGCGAGCGGCTCGCGCCGCCGGTGCGCGTCCAGACGGGCCAGCCGGTGCGCCGCGTGCCATTCGAGTTCAGCACGTAGAGCGAGTCGCTGGTCGAGGAGAAGATGATCTCCGGCGACGGATCGCCCGGGCCGTCGAGGTAGGCGATCGCGGCCGACGAGGTGATCGCGCTGGTGGTGACGAACGGGAATCCGCTGACATTCGAGCCGTCGCCATTCCAGACGTAGAGCTTGCCGTCAATCCCGCCGTAGACCAGTTCGGGGAACGCGTCGCCGTCCATGTTGGCCGCGCCCGGCGAACCGAAGTTGAACGTCCCACCCAGCACCTTGAACACGCCGTTGGTGGCAGCGTTCGCGTCGCCGTCCAGCCATTCCTGGCCGTTCTCGCGCACGACATAGAACCGGTCGCCGTTGGAGCCGAACGCCATCTCCATGTGCCCGTCGTTGTCGAGATCCGTGACCACTGCGCTCGACCAGATCGGGTGCGACGTGTAGAGCGGGAACCCGGGCCGCACTGCGCCTTGGCGGTCGAACACGTATAGCGCCGTACTGTCCCAGCTCGGCGCGATGAACGACATGCCCTCACCCGGTCCCAGCACCGACATCGACGGGCCGGCGGCGTAATAGGCACCACGGGTCGTGAAGTCGCCGAGCGTCGCACCCTGACCGTCGGCGTCCACTGGCGCCGAGCCGTCGGCGTTCAGCACGTACAACACCTCGGAGCCCGCCGCGATCGTCGCGAACTCCGTGGAGTAGGCGAACTCCACCGCCACCGACGACGGCGTGGTGCCACCGGTCGGCACCGGGAAGATGGCGTGCGACGGCGGGTTCGTGCTGATGCTGATCGTGCTCAGGAACCCGGACTCGTTACTGGAGGAGTCCACTGACGTGACGCGGTAGTAGAACTTCGTCAGCGCCGGCAGGTTCTCATCGTGGTAGTAGGCGATGCGGTCGGAGGTCACGGCGTTCACCTTGGTGAACGGGCCGGCCAGCGCTGTGCTGCGATAGATGTTGTAGCCGGAGAGGTCCGGTGCCTGGATGTACAGCATCAGGCCGCCGCTGAGGCTCGACGCCTCGGCCGGCTGGTCCAGCGTCAGCACGAACGTGCCCGGATTGTAGGACACCACTTTGGCGCCGATCGGGATATAACCGCCGCCGTCGTAGACCACGTCGCCGGGAGTCAGCAAGGCGAGCGAGCCCTTCACGATCGCACTCGCGCTGGCAAAGTCACAGGTCGGCAGCGTGAACGACGCCGTGCCACCGGACAGGACGGCGTGGGCGTTCCACGTCAGCTTGACCGCATCCGCCTCGCCGATGGCGGCCACCTCACTGGGCGGATTCGGGAACGTGAGGTCGAGCTTTCGCAGGTACCGCACCTGCGAGGCATCGCTGATCTCCAGCTGGAACAGCGCACCGGCCGTCGTGACGTTGAACGTGAACGAGTCGCCCTGACCCGTCGCACCCGTCGCGAGGTCACCCAGCGTGCTGGTGCTGTCGGTGACCGTGGCCAGGCCGTTCAGGCAGCGCAGCTTCGCGGACACCGACTTGGCGATCCCGGAACCGTTGTTGCGCACCTTGACCGTGAACGTGGCGGTCTCGCCCGGCGTCGGCCGGCCGTCGTTGTTGCCGGGCGACTCGGTGATGATGCGTTCGTAGGACGCCAGTTCCGGCGCTCGCACCGTGAGCTGCACGGTCTCGCGCCAGCTGCGCGCACCGTCCCAGATCACCAGCGTGAACGGCACCTCGCGCTGGTCCGGCACATTCGCCGGCACCGAGACGCGGAACGGCGTGACCGGGTTGCCGGTCGCACCCGCGCCGATGCTCCCGTAAATGCCGTCGGCGGTCACCACGCTCACGAACGCGTCGCTGGTGGCAAGCGTAGCGGACACCGCGCCGGTGGTCGTGGCACCGCCGCGATTGCGCAGCGCGATGCGCAGGTCCACGAGCTCGCCCGCGTCGGCGAGCCCGTCACTGTTGCCACTCGTGCCGCCGGCATTGTCGTCGTCCACGGTCATCGCCGCCTCGCCGACCGCGGCGTTGCCCGAGGCCGTGACACTGCGCAGCAACTGGACCGGTTTGGCGTTGTATGCCGTCGTGGTGAGCGTGAACCCGCCCGTGGAATCGGGGCGGAACGACAGTGTCACGTCGCCGTTGACGTCGGTGAGCGCACTGCGGAACTCGTCACCGGCCTTGTACGCGGTGACGCGCGCATTCGGCACGGGCGAGCCGCCGCTCGTGACGTGCACCGCCATGAGCGAGTCGCCGAGCGCGAACGAGGCCGGCGCCGAAACCGCCAGCGAGCGCCACTCGCCGTTGTACATGCGCAACTCGGGATCGCCGAGCATGAGCAGCGTGAGCTGCGTCCAGCGGTTCACACCGTCGTAGAACGAGAACGCGAGGAATGGCAGCTTCTGGCGCGCCTGCAGCTCGCCCACCGCGGAGATGCTGTCCTCGAAGAACAGGCGGAAGTACTCCTGCTGGTACGCCCGCCCGGCCGTCGGGAAGTCGAAGCGCGTCGAGCCCACGACCGTGACCGCGCCGCCGTTCGGGTTCTTGAGGAACGCCTCGCCGATGCACGGGAAGTCGATTGCACTCGAGGTGCAGTCGATGGCGTAGAGATTGAATACCTTGTTGCCGTTCGTGAGCCCGCTCGCGTCGCCATTGACGAGCGAGGCATCGGCCACCGACATGGAGTTTCGGTAGCCGTGCCCGATGTGCAGCGCGAGCCCATAGCCCTGGTTCAGCTCGGCCAGCACGGCGGCGCGAGTCTCGGGCAGCGCGCCGGGCCGGTAAGCCACGTCGGTGTTGTTCTCGTACAACCGCTTCACCGTGATGCCGGGGTTCAGGTCGGTGAGCGGCAGGACGTCTTCGGCCAGCTGCGCGCCGTCGAGGTCGATGGGGCCGCCGTTGTACGGCTGCGGGAACAGCACCTCGGCGAACAGCAGCCAACGGTCGGTGTAGCCGGCGACCGGTGTGCGCGTGTACGCGAGGGTCTTGTTCACGAACGTCTGCGCCTCGGTCAGCGTCGAGACGGTGGCGCGGCCGACGTACAGCTCGGGGAGCAGGTCCGCCTGGTCGCCGGTCACGAACTCGTCCTGGAAACCTTCTCCATACTCGGAGTTGCCGTTGGCGTTCCAGTTGCCGTCGAGGCACGAGTAGTAAAGGTCGGCTGCGATGTGCTCCAGCTGGTAGAACGACACGTTGAACGCCAGCCGCTCCGGGATCACGTCGGTGTCGCCGCCCAGCAGCACCCACTTGGTGCCCCAGCGAGCATAGGCGTCACGGATGAACGCACGGACGCGTTCAGCATCATCGGCTCCGGACGGGTACTGGGCCCGGATGAACGACATGGTGCGCACCACGGCGGGCACGCCCGCCTGTGTCTTCCAGTCGGCGAGCTGCTGGAACGCCGGCGCCATGGCGTCGCTGGTGACGATGAGGTACTCGACCGGGCTGCCCAGCACCGACGGGACCTGAAGC
>CAZADU010000583.1:0-6445 GCA_964483945.1 uncultured bacterium | reverse complement strand
CTCGTGGCGTTCTCGCGCATGTACCTTGACCGTCACTGGGCGAGCGACGTCACCGGTTCTCTGATCCTGGCCTGGGGTGGCGCCTGGCTCGCCGACCGTGCTATGGCATGGTGGAGTTCAAGAAGGGGTTGAGCCAGAAGGCTTTGACGGTCTGTCCTCGCGTGAGTTCTCAGGCGGTGGAAGTACTGCGACGCCGAGTGGTTCGAGCAAGCAGGGTCCGCATGGAACCTCCGTCGGGAGCGATTATTCTGTTACTCTCCGGCTCGAACAGAGAGGCAGGCATCCACTCATGGCCATTGCCGAGGTCCTTCCGCTCCGCGACACCACGCTCGACCTCCTCGAGTTGCGGCACCGCCGACGGGACACCGCACTGCAGCAGTTCGTCCAGGCCGCCGCCGAACGCGGCGCGCTGCGGCATCCCAAGGTACTGCTTACGCATCTCGTGCGCCGCGAGCGTCTGGGCTCCACCGCACTCGGACGCGGCTTCGCGCTGACCGGTGCGTGGTCGCTGTGCGTTCGCTCGCCGCGTGTACTCGTGGGCGTGTCGGAACGCGGGCTCGACTGGCAGGCGGCCGACGGCCAGCCGGTCACGCTCGCGGCCTGTGTGCTCACACCTGGCGATGCGAACGAGGACTGGCACATGCGGCGACTCGCCGCGGTGTACGCCGCGCTGCGTCTGCAGCGCACGCGTCAGCGCATCACCGACCGCCGCGACCCGGTGTTGCTCGCGCAGCTCCTGCATGAGGCCACGCGATGAGTATCGCGCTCGAGTTTTTGGAATTGCACGAGCTCGACCAGCTGCTGGCGCACGCGGGCGATGCAGAGCGTACCCGCCGCTGGCGACGCATGGGCTACGTGATCGAGTCGCCCGCGCCGCTGGTGCGAGATCGCGATCGACTGGCGGAGCGGCTCGACCGCCGCTGGCTCGCGCTCTACGAGCGCTCGCTCGGCCGCTACGGCAGCGGACTCTCGGCCGTGCGCCAGCGGGTCTGCCTGGGCTGCCGACTGCGGCTGCCCACGGCGTCCGCACCTTCGGTGGGCGAACCGCATCTGCATCTGTGCGAGGGTTGCGGTCGCCTGCTGCTCTGGGACTGAGCCCTCGGCGCTTCAAGCCCGCTTGCCCGCGGCCGCGGCCAGCGCTTAGCCTAGAGGGGATCTTCGCTGCTGCCTGACCGGGCCGCGCACCGGAAGAACGGAGAACTCGTTGATGGCTCGTTCACGCGCCGTGGCTGGCGCCGTGCTCGCGTTGTGGCTGTTCGCGAGCGGCTGCACCTCGCTTCGCGAGGTGCCTCGGAGTGAATATTCGCAGCTGCCGGAGCGAAAAGGGGCCCGGGTCGAGACCCGCGATGGGTTGGTGTACGAGTTCGACTACGTCGAGGCCGGCGCCGACTCGCTCACGGGCTACCGGCACAGGAACGATGTCGAGGGCCCGATCGAGCAGACCGTCAGCTTCCGGATCGCCTACGACGATGTCCAGGCGCTATCCACCCGACGCTTGGACTGGTACCGCACCGGCCTGGTCGGCGGCACCCTGTTGGCGGGCGTGCTGGTGGCCGGGCTCGGCGGATCGAAGGACTCCGGCAGCGGCGACGGCAGTTCGGGCGGCGGCAAGCCCGGCGACCCGAACTGAGCCACGGGCTCAGTTCGCTTCGAGTGCTTCCGGATCGGCCGCGAGCGAGCCAAGTGCCGCGCCGATCGCGTCGGCCAGTAAGTCGACGCCATCGGCACCACCGTGGCGCGAGTCCCAGAGTTCCTTCAACGTGCCGAGTGCCAGTGCCGCGGCAGCACCGGTGACGCGGTCGCGGGAGGCGAGCGTGAACGCGGTGCCGAGCGCGAACGAGAGACCTGCGTGCTGCAGCCGGTCGGGACGCAAGAGCCCCACCTGCCAGGCGCGCACCGCGGCGGGCGGGAACTCCGGCAGCGTGTCCGCGGTCGCGGCCGTGACGAGCAGTGCCGCGGCGGCGGTCGCTTCCCCTTGGGCTTGGGCGGGCATCGTGAGTGCGACCAGAAGCAGCGCAGCGAGTACGAGCGCACTCCAGCCATGAGCGCGTGGGTGTGGCCTTGGAGCGAGGAGGGCGCGCGACAGCGCGCCCAGACGCGACTGCGCGCCCACGCTTGGCCGGCGGAGCTCCGGGCTGTACTGGCGCGGCTCAGCGAGGGCGGCGAGCGCGCGATCGTCGTGGGTGGCTCGGTGCGCGACGTGCTGCTGGGGCGCACGGCCGACCGGCGCTGGGACGTGGCCACGAGCCTCGAACCCGAGCGCGTGCGCGCGCGTTTCGCTCGCACAGAGCCGATCGGCGAGCGCCACGGCACGCTGCTGGTTCTGGAACACGACCTCGAGCTGGAGTGCACCACGTTCCGCCGCGAGGGGGAGTACACCGACGCGCGACGTCCCGACGAAGTGTGGTTCACCCGCGATCCGGTCGAGGACCTCGCGCGGCGAGACCTGACGGTGAACGCGCTCGGCTATGACCCGTTGCGCGGCGAGCTGCTCGACCCCTTCGGCGGCGCGCGCGACCTTTCGCGCCGCCTGCTGCGGGCCGTGGGTGAGCCGCTCGACCGCTTCCGCGAGGACGCGCTCCGCCCATTGCGCGTCGCGCGGCTCGCGGCCGTGCTCGAGATGGACATCGCACCCGGCACGCGCGAGGCACTGGGCGCGGTGCGAGACCGCGCGGAGCGGCTGGCCGTCGAGCGCGTGCGCGACGAACTCGACCGCATGCTGCGTGCGAGCCGGCCCTCGGTGGGGCTCGAGGTGCTGCGCGAAGCCCACCTGCTGGACCTGTGGTTGCCCGAGTTGGCGGCGTGCCGCGGCGTGCCGCAGAACCGGTTCCATGCCTATGACGTCTACTTTCATGCGCTTTACTCCTGCGATGCCGCCCGGCCGGACAAACCCGAGGTGCGATGGGCGGCCCTGCTGCACGATATCGGAAAACCCGGCACGCGAGCCGAGCGACGAGGCGAAGGCACGTTCCACGGCCATGAGCAGCTGGGTGCGCGGCTCGCCGATGCGCGGCTCGAGGCACTGAAGTTCCCGAATGGGAGGCGCGCACGTATCGTGCATTTGATCCGCGAGCACATGTTCGATTACCGCACCGAGTGGAGCGATGCGGCGGTGCGGCGATTCGTGCGCCGCGTCGGTCCTGGAGTGATCGCTGACCTGTTCGACCTGCGCATGGCCGACTCTCTCGGCAACGGCACGCGCCAGCCCGACCCGCGCCGGCTCGCCGCACTGGCCCGCCGGGTGGACCGCGTGCTGGCTGCACCGGCGGCCCTGGACGTGACCGACCTCGCCGTGGACGGCCGCGACGTCATGCGCGAACTCAGATTGCCGAGCGGACCCGACGTGGGCCGCGTGCTGGAGCGATTGCTGGAGGAGGTCCTCGACGACCCCGCGCTGAACACGGTGGAGCGTCTGGGCGCTCGTCTCGCCGTGATGCGCGACTCGGGCGAGGGGGGACCTTGACCGCGTCCGGACCCGTCCGTATCTTGCATCGCGCCTTTTCCTTCCGCCCCTTGACCACGAACCCCGGTACTCCATGAGCGACGACTCGACCATCCTGGCCCTGCAGCGGCCCGTCCGCCGGCAATTGGTCCAGGTGCAGAACCGGCTCAAGGGCCTGTTCAAGACGCCGATCCCGATCCTCAACCAGGTCGGCGGGCACGTGCTGGCCACGCGCGGGAAGAAGTTCCGACCGACCATGCTGCTGCTCACCGCGAAGCTGCGCGGCGAGCTCCGGGACGATGCCGTGGTCTGCGCCACAGTGGTGGAGCTGGTGCATGCCGCCGCACTCATCCACGACGACTCCGTGGACCGCAGCCAGCTGCGCCGCGGCATGCCGACCGTGAACGGGCTGTGGACCGATGAGATGGCGATCATTATGGGGGACTACCTGTACGCCCAGTCCATGGCACTGCTCGTCGAGAACGGCGACATGGAGCCGATGGGCATTCTCGCGCGTGTCGTGAGCGACATGTCGTGCGGTGAGGCGCTCGAGTTCCAGCACGCGTTCGATCTGGACGTGAGCGAGGCGGCGTACGAGGAGCTGATCCGCGCCAAGACGGGCTCGCTGATCGGCGCGGCCACCGAGATCGGCGCCGGCCTGAACGGCGGTCGGCGCGACGCGAAGCGCCGCGAGCGCTACCGCCGATTCGGCGAGAAGGTGGGCGTGGCGTTCCAGATCGTGGACGACCTGTTCGACTACCTGAGCGACCCCGAGATCACTGGCAAGCCCGTGGGTTACGACCTCGCGAGCGGCAAGGTGACGCTGCCGCTGATCGCCGCTCTGCGCCAGGCGACGGGTGCCGATCGGAAGCGGCTGCGCGCGCTGGCTGGCCGCAAGCGCTGGACGAAGCCGCAGTGGGCTTCGCTCACCGCGCTCATCGAGAAGACGGGCGGGTTCCGCTACGCGCGCGAACGCGCCGCCGTGCTCGCCGCCGAGGCTCGTGGTCTGCTCACGGGCGAGAACGCCGGGGTTGCCCGCCGCGCGCTTGACGCGGCCGTCGACTACGCGATCCAGCGTGACCGCTGAGCCGGGCGGGTCGTTCGCGATGAAGCCCGCGCGTCCCCTGCCGCCGAGCGCGCATGCGCTCCTGATCGCCGCCGCCGAGGCCGCTGTCTCCAAGAAGGCAGCCGACCTGGTCGCGCTCGACCTCCGCACGCTCGACGGCGTGGCGGACTACTTCCTCATCTGCTCGGGCTCGAGCGAGCCGCAGGTGAAAGCAATCGCCGAGGCGGTCGAGGACCAGTTGCGTGCTCGCGGGGCCAAGCCGTGGCACATCGAGGGCCGCGAGGGGCGGCGCTGGGTGTTGCTCGACTTCGTCGACGTGGTCGTGCACGTGTTCCACGAGAAGACGCGCGAGTACTATCTGCTCGAGCGCCTGTGGGGCGACGCGCGGAGAGTGGACCTTGGTGTGGAGTGAGCTGACCCAGGGTCTTCGTCACGCACTGGCCGCCGCCGGCGTGGACGTTGCAGACCGGCTGGACCGCGTCGAACTGGCGATCCCGCGCGACCGCGCGCACGGCGACTGGACCACGAACGTCGCCATGATCCTCGCCAAAGCCGTGAAGCAGCCGCCGCGCGCCCTGGCCGAGGCAATCGCGCGGAACTTCCCGCTCGAGGCCACGCCGTTCGCCGCGGTCGAGGTGGCGGGGCCGGGTTTCCTCAACTTCCGCTATCGCGACGAGTGGGTGGCCGCACTCCCGGCGCGCATCCTCGAGGCGGCCGGCGCGTTCGGGTGCTCGGACTTCGGCGGCGGCGAGAAGGTGCTGGTGGAGTTCGTGAGTGCGAACCCGACCGGTCCCATGAACATCGTGAGCGCGCGTGCGGCCGCCGTGGGTTCGGCGCTGGTGCGCGTGCTGGACGCGGCGGGCTATGCCGCCTCGAGTGAGTTCTACGTCAACGACGCGGGCAATCAGGTGGATCTGCTCGCGGAATCGCTGGCCGCGCGCTTCGCGGAGCGGATCGGTGTGTCGCGCGCGCTTCCCGACGAAGGCTACCGGGGGGAATACGTTCGCGAACTGGCGGCCGGCCTGTCCGAGTCCGAGGCACGCGAGGCGCTGGCGCGGCCGGACGGCCTGCGCTGGTTCCGCGACCAGGCGCTCGCGCGTGTGGTGGAGTGGCAGCGAAGCGACCTGGCCGCCTACGGCGTGACGTTCGACCGCTGGTTCCTCGAGTCCTCGCTCCATCCGGACGCGGTGGATCGCACGCGAACCGCACTCGAGTCGCGGGGAGTGACGTATCGGGCCGAGAAACCCGAGGAGGTCACCGAGGCCGCGAAAGGTCGAGTCACGGCCGAGGACGGTGCTGCCCCGGGCGGCATGGCAACGTGGCTGCGCACAGCACGCCACGGCGATGCCATGGACCGGGTCATCGTGCGCAGCGATGGCCGCCCGACCTACCTGCTGCCCGACATCGCCTACCACGCGGACAAGCGCGCGCGCGGGTTCCGGCGGGCGATCAACCTGTGGGGACCTGACCACCACGCCTACATCGGCACGCTGACCGCGGGGCTGATCGCGCTCGGGCTCGAACAGGACTTCCTGCACGTGCTGATCGTGCAGCAGGTGAACCTGCTGCGCGACGGACAGATGGTGAAGATGAGCAAACGCGCGGGCGAATTCGACACGCTCCGCGACCTCGTCGACGAGGTGGGGGTGGACTGCGCCAAGTTCTTCTTCCTGATGCGCTCGACCAGCTCGCACCTGGACTTCGACTTGGAGCTGGCCAAGCGCCAGAACGACGAGAACCCGGCGTTCTACGTGCAGTACGCCCACGCGCGCATGCGCTCGATTTTGCGCAAGGGTGCCGAAGCCGGCCTGCTGCCCGCCGAGGGAGCGCCCACGCCGCTCACGCATGCGTCGGAGATCGCACTTGTGCGCCAGCTCGCGACGTGGCCCGAGGTGGTGCGCGGGGCGGCACAGGCCGAGGAACCACACCGCGTGCCG
>CAZADU010000582.1:0-9741 GCA_964483945.1 uncultured bacterium | reverse complement strand
AGTTCACGGTGAGGCGCCCCACCATCATCTCGGGCACCACGCGGTTGGTGTCGGGGTTCGAGATGGGGTCCTCGTTGCCGGTGATGAACGCATAACGGTTGTCGCTCGGGATGATCTCGAGCCCTTCGTTCGTGCCGACCGGCCCGGGCGTGGGCATCACCGGGATCCAATCGCGGCCCGAGTTGGCGCGCACCTTGTTGGGGTCCAGCGTGCCGTCACCCACCAGCATCAGGAACCGCGAGTCCCACTGTTCGTAGGCGTACTGGGTGAACCGCTCGATGGCACTACCCGAGTGACGCCCGCCGTCGAACTCGTCGAAGATGCTCTCGACCGGTGCCTCGAGCACGCTGAGGCCCTGCGAGCGGCGCAGGTTCGCCAGCGGCGTGGCGGCGGAGGCGAATGCCTCGGGGGCCACGAGCAGGTAATCCCCGGTGGCGGCGGCCCACAGGTTGCGTCGCGTCACCACGCTGTAGGCACTCGCCGGCGGCGTGCGCGGTCCGAAGGCCGGGTCCGCGGGATCCTGGAGCGCGACAGCCACGTACTCGCGCCGTCCGCCGCTGGCCACGTCCTGGAACTCGAACGCCATGCCCGAGGCCCCGGGGAAGACGTGCGCGGGGTCGAGCGGGATGCGCACCGGTTGGTCGGGGTTCGTCACGTCATAGACGCGGATCGAGTCGCTCAGGAACCCGTCCACGCTCATCTGCACGTCACCGGTACCGTCGGCGGTATTGAACCGCACGTAGTCCTTCACGGCGCGGTAGCGGCGCCAGTAGGTGAGGTCGAACCAGTCGAGCCCGGCAAAGCAGACGTTGTTGCTCACGGGGTCCGGCGGGCTGAACTGGTTCTTGCCCCACTGGCGGAAGAAGTTGTTGTTGCCGTCGCTGAGCGCGCTACCGGGGAACGTGGCGGTTCGCGTCACGGGGTTCTTGCCAAACCAGACCACCGAGTCCATCACGGTGGTCACCAGGTTCGTGGCGTTCCGGAACGCCCCCCACATGAAGTGGAAGTCCGACCGCCGTCCCACCCAGCGCACGGTGACCGTGGCGTCCTTCGTGTTGTCGATGTTGTCCACCTGCACGCGCATGGTGTCGGGCCGGCTGTAGTAGAGCGAGGCATCGGTCCAGTGCCACAGCCCGATGTTCGTGTCGGCGGGCGAGGGCACGAACTGGAGGATGGTGCCGGCGTCGCGTTCGAAGTGCTTGAGGAACGGGTAACTCGCGGGCGGGGTCAGGCCGAGCACGTCGTTCCAGCCGGCGCGCTGCGGCACGCGCAGGCCGCCGCCCGTCTTGCGCGTCACGTACACCATCTCGGCGTCACCCCAGAAGCGGCGGATGTTCGTGGCCTGCGACCGCTCGGCCCATGTGCGCACCCACACCAGCACGGCATCGCCACTGTCGAACACGCCGTTGGTGTTGGCGTCCTGCACTTCGCTCGGAAGCTCGATGGTGCCGTAGGGCGGCACGGCGCCCTCCAAGAACTCGTGCCGGTGAACGCTCACATCGCCCACGGGCACGTTCGTCGGGTAACCCGCTGGCGCGAGGTCGTCGTAGGCCAGCCGATGGAGCGCGGTCTCGCTGATGCGCACGCGCACTTCGGGCTGGTCCTCGTCGAACGCGGCGGCCTTGGCGGGCGTCGCACCCCGGCGACCGAACAGCGAGCCGCCCGAGCGCGCGGCCGCGGGCGTGATGCGCCAGCCGCTCGCCTGCTCCCAGTTGAGCACGCTGGTCTCCAACGCGGCGTCCACGTGCTTGTCGCGCGCGGCGGCCGACGGTACCGGCAGCGCCGAGGTGCTCGTGGGTCGGTTCCAGTCCACGCGCACCGTGACCGAGAGCGGCGACCACACACGCGCAGCCGACTCGTCGTAACGGAACGGCCGCAACTCGAGTGCCACAAACCGGCGGCCGCGAAACCCGAACGGCGCGCCCATGTCCACCGACGATTCGGGCCACACGCCATCGGCGATGGCGTCCACGGCTTCCATTCCAGGCTGGCTACCCAGGCTCGAGCCCGGCGTGTCGCGGAACACCGGACGCCCCGCGATCACCAGCCTCGCCCCACCGCGCGATTGTTCGCCGGCCGAGGCGATCAGGCGCGCGCTCGGGCGCGCATCGGGTGGGATCGCCAGCGTGGCGGCCCACGCGGGCAGCATCGCACGGCCAGGAATCGCCATCTCGTGCGCCTCGGACAGGCCGGCCACGCGCACGCGCCCGTCCGCCCGAGGTGGCGACAGCGACCACGCGCCCACCGTGACTTCCAGCGTCACACCTCGCGCATCGGCCGAGACCACGCGCACGGCCGACGCGGCCGGTGAAGCGAGGGTGAGCAGTGTGCCCGACACTAGGACGAGCAGCGCGGCGAACGAGTGAGGCCGGTGGGCACGGGGCATGTGACTGAAAAGTCTAGGGACCCGTTGGGAGCAGGGCAAGGCCACGGCTGGCCGGTCCCGGCACCAGGCGCCCGCCGCGAGGCGAAATGCACACCCCGTGGTCACGAGTTCGAGGGGGCTGCGGCCCTCTGGGGCGTCGGGCGCCTGGGCGCCCCCGTCGCGCGACGGGCTGCTGCAATCCCGCCCGTGAGCCATTAGAATCTCCCGCTCCCGCGTTTGTGCCCCCCACCCTGTGCGTACCCCCCACCCTGGAAGCCCTCGACCCATGCATGCCCCCCCTTTACGTCCGAGTGACCCGAGCGACCCCCGCCGAGTGGCCCCGGCCGCCCTGTTCGCCTCCACGCGCCTGGCCGCTCTGTTGACCGCTCTTCTGGCCGCTCTTCTGGCCGCACTCGCCGCCTGCCCCATCGGAGCGGCCACCCCGAGCGCCGCGGCCCCCGCTTCGGGTAAGGCTGCCGCCCCAGCGCCCGCCAAGGCTGCCGCAGCCAAGCCGACCAAAGCCGCCAAGCCGAGTGGCGCGCAACTGCCGGATTCGGTGCTGCTGCGCATCGACGGCCACGAGGAGGTGACGATCCGCCGCTTCCAGCGGGCCGTTCGACTGTTGGGCGGCAACCCTGACTCCCTTACACCGGCTACCCGCGACCAGTTCTTGGAGTTGGTGGTCGAGCAGCGCGTGCTGGCCCTCGCCACCTCTCGCGACCCGCATCCGTGGCCCAAGCCGGACTCGATGCTGTTCCTCTCGGAGCGCGACAATATCTTGATCCGAGCAGCGATCTCGGACGAGTTCACCCGCATCGAGGACCGGCGTCGGTCCCTCGGCCAGCCGGACCTGGACCCGCAGGCCATGGGCATCGCCGCTCGCGAGAGCCTGATGGTGCAGATTCGGCCCAAGTGGGACGAGGACGCGCTGCGGCTCGTGGGCAGCTACTTCGCCGAGATGCCGAAGGCGACGCCCAACATGTCGGTGCGCGAGCAGATCGCGCTGGCGAACCAGGTGCCGAAGGTACCGGCCAAGGACACGTCGCGCGTGCTCGTGCGCAGCGACATGGGCACGTTCACCGTGGCCGAGTTGCTCGCGGACTGGCGGCGACTCGCGGGCATCTACCGGCCGACTGTCGAGGACGCTGCGGGCGTGCGCTCACTGGTCGAGAACAGCCTGTTCGAGCGCCGCATCCGCGCGGCCGCTTCGGATCCCGCGCTGGCCGAGCGCAGCGAAGTCGCGGCGGTCATCGCGGACCGCATCGAGTATCACAGCGTGTCGACCTACCTGCAGCGCGAACTCGTCGAGGGGATCCCCACCGATTCGGTCACGCTGCAGAAGCACTATCGCGCGAACCTCGCCGAGTTCGACCGCCCGGCGCGCGCGCTGCTGGTCGCGCTCACGCTCGGCGACGAGCGCAGCGCCGACAGCCTGGCCCGCCTGTTTCGCGTGAAGGGCGAAGCCGAGAGCCTGGCCTTCCGCGCCCAGCGCAGCGGGGTCAACTACACGCTCGCCGTCACCGAGGCGGGGGACTCCCTGCTCTACCGGCGGGCCAAAGCGGCAGGCGCCGGTGATGTGATGGGCCCCGAAAAGGTCGAGGCGGGCTGGCGAGTGATAAAGGTGTTGTCGCTCGATCCGCGCATCCACCAGCCCTTCGAGACGGTGCGCGGCGAGGTGCAGCGTTCGTGGTACGAGTTCGAGAGCGAGCGGCGCATCCGGAAGCGGCTGGACGAGCTCAAGCACGCCGCACGTATCGAATACAACGACAAGGCTTTGCGCGGGCTTGTGTTGTCGCCGGCCGGGCCCGGTCGGTAGAATTAAGGGCATGTCCCCAACCCACTCGCGGCCGTCGGGGCGCGCCATGATTCCGGCCATGTATCGCGCCACGATTCGCGCCATGACTCCCTCCACGATTCGCGTCGCGGCCTTGCTGATGGCGCTGGTCGCCGCCGCCGCGGCTCCGGCCGCTCGCGCTGCCGTGCTGGAGTCTGCGCTGCACCTCGAGCCCGACTCGCTTCGCGCTGATGCCCGCGGCCTGTGGACGATGCGCGTGCGGTTCGCCAACCGATCGGCCGCGGGTGCCTACCCCGACAGCTTGCGCGTGGAGTGGACGAGCGACGCGGGCGGAGCCGACGGGGCCCCGGCCTCTGGTCGCAACGACCTCTCGGGATTAGCACGCGCGATGGGCGCGGTGAGCGCGGGCGAGGACGCAGAGGTCTCGGTCAATATGCCGGCCGAATGCTCGCGCGGCGTGATCATGGTGCGACTCTGGCTGCACGATGCGAAGCAGCGCGTCTCCAGCGTTTCGGCCGCCGCGACCGTCACCGGCAGTGACCTCGACGAGCGCGCGGCGGCGGTACCACTCACGGCCTCCGGCCGCGCGGTGGAGCTGGTCCTCGTGGCTCCGGATTCGAGCGCGTGGCCGGCACCCACGCTGCTCGTGCTGCCGCCTGCGGGTGTGCGCGCGCGCAGCCTCGTGCGCTGGTCGCTCGGGCTGGTGGAACGCGGCTACGCTGTGGCGTTGCTGGGGCCTCCGGGCACCGGTGGTTCGCAGGGCCCGGACGACCACTCGGGTCCCGCGAGCCGAGCGGCGGTAGGTGCTGCACTCGCGCGCTTGAAAGCCGAGCCCGCGTGCGATGCGCGCCGCACGCTGCTGTGGGGCGAGGACGACGGCGCGACCACGGCCCTGCTCGCGGCCGTGGATCACGCCGAGCTGGCTGGCGTGGTGTCGCTGAATGCGCGCATGGACCCGTGGGCCGCCTTTCGCGCCATGGACGCCTCGGCGCAGACCGCCTACACGGCCGCGGTGGGTGGCGATAGCGCCGCCTGGCGCGCTCGCTCGCCGCTCGAGGTGGCCACGCGCATCACCCCAGCCGTGCTCGTGCTGCACACCGACACCGGCGGCCCGGCCGGAGCTGCTGCTCAGTTCGTGCAGCGCCGCTCGGCCGCCGCACAGCCGGTGGAATCACGCGTCAACGGGCAGGAGCCACGTCCGCTGCGCCGCCCCGATGCCTCGCGCCTGTGGATGGACTTCGTCACCCGGCAGACCCGCGCAGCCATGCCATAGGAGCCCCCGCGCCCGACTTTGCAGCCCCGCGCCATACGGGCGCCAGACCTTGACCACGTTCTCCGCCCGATCCTACGCTTGTCCCGACCTCACGCATCGCACTGGCCCCACCCCCGGAGACCTCATGAAGCGCGTTTCGTTCGTCCACGCCGGCCTGCGTATCGCGGTGCTGGCCGCACTCACGCTGCCGCTCGTCGCGGTGGCGGCCGCGCCGCCGACGGCCACCCCACCGTCCGCCAAGGCGGGCAAACCGGCGGCCACGACTGCGACGACCGGCAAGCCCGTGCCGGGCAAGTTCACGCACCCCAAGCTGCGCGGCTGGGTGAACGACCTTCCCGACACCGGCCAGTTCCTCGCCGACTCGGTGTGGCTGCTTCGCGTGGGCCCGCGCGTCACCAATGTCGGCCAGTACGTCGAGCGCTGGTACGCGACGTACCCCGAGGACCGGCCATCGCAGGACAGTCTGGGGCGGTTGCAGTTCCTCGAGAGCCTCACCGCCAAGGATGTGCTGGGGATGACCGCATTGTCGATCGAGCGTACGCCCACGTTCGAGGATCGTTTCGAGCTTCGCAATGCGCGCCAACGCGCGCTCGCCAACGCCGTCTACCGGCGCTTCGTTGCGGACTCCATCACGGTCACCGAGGCCGAGGTGAAGGCACTGTGGGAGACGTACAAGTGGGACCAGCACTTGCGCCACATCATGCTGGCGGACCTGAACGCGGCCGAAAAGGTGCGGCGAGAGATCGTGTCGGGCCGCCTCACCTGGGCCGCGGCGGTCAAGCGCTACTCGCTCGCCCAGTCCGTTGAGCACCCGGACGGCGACATGGGTTGGGTCACTCGCGAGCGGATGGAGCCCGTGATCGGGAATGTGGTGTTCGCCCTGAAGCCCGGCGAAACCTCAAAGCCCGTGCGCGACACGCAGGGCTGGCACATCGTGCAGTCGCTCGAGCGCAGGCCGCGCAACCCCCCGGCCTACGAAGCCATGCGCCGCAAGCTGCGCGGTGAGATCCAAGCCGACCGCACCACTGTGTACGTGGAGCGAATCCTCGCGCACTTGCGTGTGCAGGAAGGCGTGAAGTACGACACCGCCAACGTCGAGTACGCAAGCAAGCGCTTCGGCGTGGCCGTGAAGATCCAGCCCAACGATCTTGGCGGGAACATCGAGGTGGACGAGTCGGTGCCCGAGTTCACGATGGAGGACACGGCGCGCGTGCTGGCCTCATGGCGCGGCAACGGCCGGTTCACAATCGGCGAACTAGTGCACGCCTACTCCGACGTGCCCCCGCTGCTGCGGCCGGGGCTCAACGTGACTGATGCCGTGATCGGCTTCGTCGAGACGATCATCCTGGAGCCCAAACTGGCGGAGTACGGCGCCCAGCGCGGGCTCGAGAGCGACTCCCTCGTGCAGGTGTTGATCAACCGCAAGCGCGAGGAACTGGCCGTGGGCCACATGTTCCAGGACTCGGTGGCGCGTTTCATCTGGGTGAGCAAGGACGAGCGCAAGGCCTACTATGAGAAGCACAAGCCCGGCTACCACACGTATGCCAAGGTGACGTTCGCCGCCATCGCGCGCAGCAGCAAGGCCGGCGCGGACTCCGTGGCGGGCATGCTCGTCTCGGGCGTGCCGGCGGCGAGGATCATCGCCGCCGACTCGGCGGCCGGCTTGCAGTCGGGCACCATCCGGACGCGCAGCCAGGCCGAGGGCGGCCCGTACCACACCGCACTGTTCGAGGATATGCGCAAGAACGACGTGGAGGTGCGCGGGCCCGACAAGGAGGGCTACTACGTCATCCTGCAGGTGATCGAGTACGACCCGGGCGAGCAGCTCTCGTACGAGCAGAGCGAACTGATGATCGACGAGTCGCTGCAGAACCAGAAGTCCGAAGCGGCCCTCAAGGCGCTGATCGAGCGGCTCAAGAAGCGCTACAAGATCTCGTCGCGGTCCGAGCTGCTCATGTTGGTCATGATCCTGGACCCCACGCTCAGGGATTGACGCTTGAGCGTCGAGTGAAGGCCCCGGCGAATCGAACCGCCGGGGCCTTCTGGTTCACACGACTGAGCGCGGCTTCGGAACGGACGTGTCTACTTCTTCGCCGGCGCGGGCGGCTTCCAGGTCTGCGTCTTGAGCCCGCGGAACTGTTCGCTCAACGCATACGGCCCGCCGAAGGTCACGAACCGCTCGCCACGCGCCACGGTGGGCTCGTCCTTGATGCCAAATGCCAGCGTGGCTTTGGTCCACTCGATCACCACCGGGCGCGCACAGCCGGGCAGACCGCGCTGCGGCATGTGCTTGAGCGTGATGCGCGCGAGTGCGAACACGGGCTCGGCGGCCACGGGCACCGGCGGGTCGTTGGGCACCGCGTAGATGAGCCGCATGCGCGCCACCGCCCGGGATGGTTCGAGCATGATGAATCCTTGGCCCTGCTGTGCGAACGGCTGGGGCGCGCCCCAATCCTGAAGCGCCGCCCACTCCACGCGCATCGCGCCGATGTTGTGGCCGCCCTTCCCCTGCATGTGCCACCACGCCCCGAGCGTGTCGCTGCCGGTGGCGCGCACCACGAGCTCGGCGGTGAACCCCGCGAAACGCTCGGCTGAGCGACCCGTCTTCATGCACAAGTAGAGCGTGTCCTCCACGGTCGAGTCGCCACACGCAGGCCGGCGCTCGCGGCGTGCGCGCTTCTGGCCCCATGGCGCGTCCCACGACAGGAACAACTGCGCGTCGCCGGCGTGTGAACCGCCCTGGGCCTTGAGCGCGCTGTCGGCCTTTGCGAGCAGTTGCGCCATGGGTGTGGGGGCGCGCTTGGCGGTGTCGGGTCGCACGACGAGTGCGGGCGCACCAGGAGTGGTGGCCCCTGGCTCGAGTTGGGCCGCGTAGGCAGGCGAACCGCTCGGAGCAAAGACAGCGAGAAGGGCGAGCAGGGGCAGGACGGGCAGGACGGGCAACAGAGCGATCGCCGCACCGGTGCGGATTCTCGGGGGATTGCCGGGATTCAAGCGGACCTCGCTAGCGAATGGGGCCAAAGATTGCGGGCCAGCGTCCTGTTCCGGACCGCTAGCGATAAAGCGACTTCACCGCGCCCCAGGTGCTCCGTCGCGTGGGCACGGCCTGGCAGTCGGCGCCGGAACCACCCTGCCAGCGGATGCGTTCCAGCCCCAGCACCTCCGGCTCCCAGAGCGTCACGGTCTCAACGCTCGAGCCCGGGAGTCGGCGGATGATCACTGAATTGAACACCAAACAGGCCGGGCTCGCACAGCCCTCGCACGTCAATGTCTTGTTGCTCCTGAGCACCACTCGGGCGGCGGAGTAGGCCACGTCGGCGTCGAGTGTGACAAAGGTGCCCGGGGCGGCGGCCGCGGCCACCAGCAGTCGCCCGTGCCGGGGGGAGGCCCCCGGTTGCCCCGCAAGCCAGCCCTGGAACCCCGCCACCCCCGTGCCCAGCCAGGGGTCGTAGCACGAAGCAGAAGCCGTGGCGTCGGCCGACCAGCCGTTCGCCCGACACTGACCGGGGTCCATACGCCACCACGCGGGCAACTCGGTGGCGGCCACGTCCACGTCGATCACCAGTTCGAACGACACCACGCTGTCGATGGGCGTGGCCAGCACGAACGCGGGAGTAAGCGGGAACTGGTTGATCTCGGACATGCAGCCGAAGTTCTGGTTGTCCACGCCGCTCCCACCCAGCGCCCGACAGTCCTGCCAGGCGATCGAGAGCCCTCCGGCGTGCGCGACCGGCACCGCTGGAACCGAGCCGAGCAGCGCGGCCATCAGCCGCCCTGCTGCCGCGAGCCGCCACGGCCGCGGCGCGCGCGCCCGAGTCGAGAACCCGCTCATGTCATCTCCTCCGACATCGGGTCGCTAAAGCACGACGGCGTCCGTCACGAGTGTGACGGACGCCGCCGGAGTTCGTACAGGGCAGACTAGCGATACAGCGACTTCACACGGCCCCAGGTGGCGTTCTTGGTCGGCACCGCGTTGCAGTCGGCGCCCACACCTTGGAACGTCACGATGTGCGAACCCGGAGTGGCCGGAGCGCCGAGCAGCGTGTTGTTCTCGTTGCGCATGGTCGTGAGGTTGGCCGAGTTGAACACGATACAGACCGGCGTGGGGCAGCCCGCGCATGCGGGCGTGCCCACCGTCTTCGCGCTGCTGATCGTCCACTTGGCGATGCCGTACTCTTGGCCCGCACTCAGAATCGTGCTGTCTGCGGCGGCCACGGCGTTGACGCACAGGATGCGCGCGCCACCCTCGGCCGGCAGGTCGGGCTTCGCGCTCCTCAGCTGGTAGGCGGCGATGTTCATGGACGCCTG
>CAZADU010000581.1:0-6186 GCA_964483945.1 uncultured bacterium | reverse complement strand
CAGCTGCCCCACGGGCGGTCGGTGTCCTTCTCCCACGACACGCCGGCCGAGCCGCCGAAACCACTGCCCTGCATGTCGATGAAACGGTCGCCGGCCGAGGGTGAGCCCGACTCTTCGCTCGTCTCGTACTGATCGCTGCGGTCCACGTACTCGCCTGACACACCGAGCCGCGTACGACCCACGCCCTTCGACACCGCGAGCCCGGCGCGAAGCTCATGCTGTGAGGTGAGCAGACGAACGAACGCCGGCTGTGCCAGCGGGCCCGCCGAGAACGAGTACTCCTCGAGCCGCAGCACCGGCTGCCACGCGTATGCGGTCAGACCCCAGTCCCCGAGCGGGAACGACAGTCGCGCGCCGGCAAACGCGGGGTAGCCCACGATCTGTTCGTAGTCGCGGTTCTGCGCGGCCATGTCCTGGCGGTTCACGCGCTGGAACACGGGCGAGACTTCGACGCCCTTGGGCACGAGTGCCGCCGGGTTCTCGAAGCCCGACACACCGAGCCAGCGGTCGGCGAGGGCGACGCCCGCCGAGGCGGCGTTGGCCGGCGAGGCGAAGTCGCCCGGGAACGGGAACCCGAAGTTCGGGTTGAGGAGCACCGGGGGCACCTGGGCGCGAGCGGCCGGAGCAACGAGGGCGATGGCGGCCAGCACGCATGCGGCCGCGCGAAGCGGGTTGTGGCGTCGATCGAGCATTCAGGCTCCGTACTTGTCGAGACGCCCGGCGTTGGCAAGCAATACCCCGATGAGGTCCTTGCTCGCAAGCGTCCCGATCGATCCGGCCCGGCAGGCCTTCTCGTGGAATCGGGTGTGACCATCCGCGAAGCACACCGCCGACCGCACCAGCGCGGGCACCGGGTGCCAGGAGTGGCCCTTCATGGAGACCGGTGTCGAGTGGTCCCCGGTGATGCACAGCACGTCCGGACCCAGTGCGAGCAGGCGCGGCAGTGCCGCGTCCACCTGCTCGATGACGGCCACCTTGGCGTCGAAGTTGCCGTCCTCCCCCGCCATGTCGGTACCCTTGATATGGATGAAGAGGTAGTCGTGGCCGGCCCATTCTCGCTCGGCTGCGGCGAACGCGTCGTCCGCCGACTCGCCGCCCGCCACGACCAGGTCCATGCCGGCGAGGCTCGCGACCCCGCGGTACATGGGATAGGCGGCGATCGCCGCAGCGCGCAGCTTGAATCGCTCGCGGTAGCCGGGGTAGCTCGGGCGCTCCGAGAGGCCGCGCATGAGCAGGCCGTTCGCGGGCGACTCGTCGTGGAGCACCTGGCTCGCACTCGCCACGAACGCGTTCACGATGCGCGCCGTCTTCTCGTGCGTCGCACCGGATTCGAGCGCACGCGAGGGCGGAACGAGCTTGCCCTCCTTGTGCGGGTCGGCGTCGCTCACCGCGCCACCCAGCCCGGCCCCACGCAGCACGGCGACGAAGCGGTGGCCCTTGCCCGCTTGCAGCACGACGTCCACGTCCTCGATGCGCGCGCAGGCGCGCTTCAACTTCTCCACCAGCTTGGCGCACATCTCGCTCGCGATGCGCCCGGCACGCCGGTCTTTCACCACACCGGCGTCGTCGATCGTGCAGAAATTCGCACGCGCCGCGACGTCGCCGGGCTTCAGGTCGATGCCGGCGCCCAAGGCCTCGAGCACGCCGCGGCCCACGTCGTGCGTGAGCGGGTCGTAGCCGAACAGCCCCAGGTGCCCGGGGCCGCTGCCCGGCGTGATGCCGGGAGCGACCGGCAGCAACCGGCCGAGCGCGGACCCGGGTGCCAGGGCATCCAGGTTCGGCGTGCGTGCGGCCTCGAGCGGCGTGCGGTCACCGAAGGCGGCGTTCGGCAGGTCGCCCAAGCCGTCCAGCACCAGCAGCACGATCTTCGAGGTGTGTTCGAGTGCCAGGGTTTCGAGGAGGTTCATGGCTTCAGCCTGTGGCCCGCGCCCGGCCGGTGGCGGACGCTTCGAGTGAGGGGGTGCCGCACAGTGCAGCGGAGTGGCCAATGCAGATCTGGCGTGAGTTGTTCAGTGACCCGGGACAGTCCCCCACGCGGTCCACCAGCGGAGGATGCGTGGTGTGAAGCGACCCGCGCGCACCGCCGGATCGTCTGCCACGGCCCGCGCCACCTCCGCGCTGTCGCCCTTCATGATGAGCACGCCGCGCAACTCGCCGGTGCCCTCGATGGCACCCGAGAAGACGAGGCGACCGCTCTGCTTGAGCTGCTGTTCGTAGGCATTGTGCTTCTGGATCAGTTTCATCACTTTGTCGGACGGATTGGAGTCGTATTTCGGACCGCGCTGCAACTGGACCCAGCCGAACGTCACCATGGAGTCCTTGGCCGGCAGCCCCTGCTTCGCGCGCTCTTCGGTGGCGTGGCGGTAGTCGTCGCCGAAGCCTGGCGGCCCGATCCACGGGAAGAGCCGGCATTCGAGCCGCTGCGTGGCGATGGCCGAGTCGCCCGCCATGAGCGAGTCGAGCGGGTCCTCCCCCGGGCGGAACACGAACACACCGCGCAGCTCGCCGCCGTTTTGGAACGGCCCGGCCGCGAGCAGCGCGCCGTGCCGCCACATGCGACCGATGTTCGCCATGTGCCCGGCCTGGATGCTGTCGGTGCGCGGCGTGCGCTCGGGCGTCCAGGCAGCGCCGCGCACCAGCAGGCCGAGCGTGTAACGCACACTGGCCGGAGCAGTGCCGCTCTTGAACTGGGTGAGGTCGTGCGCTGCAGAAGGCTGCGCCAGTGAAAGCAGCGCCAACACGGCCGCGGCCCGGCGGAGGGCCCTGCCAGGCGAAGCGGGCACGGAAGCCGTCAAGCTGGGATGGGTCATGGGCGCGGACTCTAGGCGGAAATCGCGCGGGGCGTCCACCCCGGCACGACCGGCGCGGCGGTGCGTGCGATGGGTGCGCGCCACACGCCGAAGCACGCGTTCTCGCCTCGCTCGGCCTGCCTTGTCCGCCTCGTGCGGCGCGCCTATTCTCGCCACTACGATTCGCGCTGCTCGCTCTGACTCAGCGCACTTTCCCCCCTTCCTCAAGATTCCCGGAGGCACGTACTCCATGGCGATCCAGAAAGTCGGCGTGATCGGCTGCGGCTTGATGGGCAGCGGCATCGCGCAGGTGAGCGCTCAGGCCGGATTCACCACGATCGTGCGCGAGGTGTCGCAGAACGCGCTCGACAAGGGGCTCGGCTCCATCCACAAGTTCCTGCAGGCCGGCATCGACAAGGGCAAGGTCGCACCCTACGAGCTGGACAAGGTGAAGAAGAACCTGACCGGCACGGTGAAGCTCGAGGACCTCGCCGACTGCGACCTCGTCGTCGAGGCCGCCCCCGAGAACCTCGGCCTCAAGAAAGAGCTGTTCGGCGCGCTCGAAAGCATCGTCAAGCCGGGGGCGATCTTCGCTTCGAATACCTCGAGCCTGTCGGTCACCGAGATGAGCAACTTCTGCAAGCGGCCCGAGCGCTTCATCGGGCTCCACTTCTTCAACCCCGTCCCGCTCATGAAGCTGGTCGAGGTGATCAAGACGGTGCGAACCGAGCCGTCGGCGATCGCCGATGCGAATGCGTGGTGCATGGCGATCGGCAAGACGGTCGTGAACTGTGGCGACTCCACCGGCTTCGTCGTGAACCGCCTGCTGGTGCCCTACATGCTGGATGCGATCCGAGTCTACGAGCAGGGCCTCGCCAGTCGCGACGACATCGACAACGCCATGAAGCTGGGCTGTGGCTACCCGATGGGCCCGCTGTTCCTCACCGACTACGTCGGCCTCGACACCACGTACTACATCAGCGAGATCATGTTCGACGAGTTCAAGGAGCCGCGCTTCGCCGCTCCGGCGCTCCTCAAGCGCATGGTGCTTGCGGGCCTGCACGGCCGGAAGACGGGCAGGGGCTTCTACGACTGGAGCAAGAACCCGCCGGCGTGAGACGTTGACGAGCCTGACTTCCCGGGGGCCGGGCGCGTCGCGCACCGGCCCCCGTTGCATCCCCCTCGCCCGGAGTCTCGCATGGCCGCGAAGAGCCAGCCCCGCCCATGACGCTTCCGCCATCCACCCGGGACCGCGCCCAGGCCCTGGCTGCGTTTTACGCCGAGGTGTCGCCTCGACTGCTGGCCGAGCTTCGCCTCGCCGGCGTGCTGGCCGGTGCGACCGACGCCATCGCGTCGCGTGAGTGGCAGGCGGCATCGCTGCACGCGTGCGTTCGCGGCGTGCTCGGCGTGACTCTCGCCGACGACGAGCGTGCCGACCTGGTGGACGCATTCCACGACGCCGTGCTCTCGGGGGACTCTGCCGAGCGCGCGTTCCTGGGAGAGCGCTACGAGGAGTACGACGGCATCTCGCGCACGCTCGGCCAGAAGCGTGCAGCACGCGTGCCCGGTAGCATCGCGGCGGCATTCGCGCGTCACGCGGCGGCCGACGATGAGCCCACACTCGCAGAGGCGGCCACACCGCTGCTGGAAGCCCTCGCCGAGGGTGCGGAGGCCGTGGTCACCGCACCCGCAGGCGAAGAACCCGCGAGCATGCGGCTCCCGCCGCTCTCCGGATTGCTCGCACTCACCACCCGGCTCGATGCCGAGGGCCTCGCGTGGGCCGTGGGTGGGAGCGCGCTGCTCGCCTCGCTCGGACTCGTGGACCAGGTGAACGACTGGGACGTACAGGTGGATTCGGGCCCCGAGCCTCTTCAGAGCCTGTTCGCTGACATGCCGCACTCGTTCCATGGTCACGGCGGCTGCCATGCCGACTGGAAACTGTCGTTCGACGCCGAGCGCACCGAGTTGATCCCGCGCTTCGCGTTCTTCGTGCCCGGCGGCGTGGTGCGGATCCCGTTCCACAAGAGCCGCCCGTGGCGAGGCCTTGCGATGGCGAGCCCCGAGGGCTGGGCGTGCGCCTACGCGCTCATGGGCGAATACGACGAGCCGGCGCTGCGCGAGCGACGAGCGGAGCGTGCAGAGCGGCTGTTCGGCTGGCTGTCGTCCAATGGCGCCGATCCAGCACGGCTGTCCGAGCTGTTGAACGAACCGCTGCCGAGTACGCTCCGGGCGAGGCTCGACCTGCTCGCGCGCACGGCGGGCTGAGTCCCTGGCGCTACTTCGTGCCGATCAGCCGTTCCATCGCGTCGCGGTCGAGCCCGTACTGCAGCATGCCGGCGTCAGTGCGGGCCGCACCCTGCGACTCATAGAACGCGCGCGCCGGGTTCCACTCCAGCACGGCCCAATCCACTCGGTGGCAGCCGCGCTCGTGCGCGTCGGCGACGAACGCCCGCAGCAGTGCTGCGCCCGCTCCCGTGCCGCGCGCCTCGGGCGCCACGTACAGGTCCTCGAGCCACATGCGCGCGTTGGTACGGAACGACGACCACGTGTGGTGGTAGAGCGCATAGCCCACGAGCTGGCCGTCCTCACGCTCAGCCACGCGGCCGAACATCACCGCGGGCGAGCCGAACAACAGCGCGGCTAGCTTCTCGGGTGTGCCCGTCAGGTAGTCGAGCATCTTCTCGAATTCGGCGAGCCCGCGGATCATCTCCCACACGCGCGGCAAGTCGGCCTCACGGATGGCACGCACGCGCACCGCGACACGCTCGCTCATTCGCCGATCACCTTGATGAGCACGCGCTTCTTGCGGCGGCCGTCGAACTCGCCGTAGAAGATCTGCTCCCACGGCCCGAAGTCCAGCTTGCCCTGTGTGACCGCCACCACCACCTCGCGGCCCATGATCTGACGCTTCAAGTGCGCATCGGCGTTGTCCTCGCCGGTGTCGTTGTGCCGGTACTGGCTCGTGGGCGAGTGCGGTGCGAGCTTCTCGAGCCACACCTCGTAGTCGTGGTGGAGCCCTGACTCGTCGTCGTTGATGAACACGCTCGCCGAGATGTGCATGGCGTTCACGAGCACCAACCCCTCGCGCACGCCGGACGCCTCGAGTGCGGCCTGCACGCGCGGCGTGATGTTCAAGAACGCGCGCCGCTGCGGGATCTCGAGCGTGAGGTATTCGGTGTGACTCTTCATGGCGAGCGAAGGTAGCACGGCGCACGTGGCGCACGCCGCTCCGCAGCCGGCCGCCCCAGCGCACTCAGACGCCCCGCGAGCACACCGAAAGTGCCGGCGTGTGCTTCCCCCGGACCGGAGGATTGAGACCTCCCGCGTGCGCCCGTCGTGTTCCTTGTCGCCCTTTGGAGGCGGTGCTAGCGTCGGGCCAACGAGCCTCGCCATCACG
>CAZADU010000580.1:0-4425 GCA_964483945.1 uncultured bacterium | reverse complement strand
CGACTGCGGCGAACCTGACAACAGCTTGGCTTGACGCCTCTCGAGCGCTGAAGAGTCTTCGATCGAGGCGTTATTCACGGCGAGCCCCCAGGAGCCTGCAGGGCCCCGCGTGGCGCTTCTTGCGGGCCGGGCTTCGCGCGTTCTCGTCGGGGCCCGCGTTGCACGCTCCACGCGCATCCAAGGCGCTCGAAATCATGCATGCTAGGCTCGGCATTGCCCTCGTGATCACTCTGCCCCCGAAGCGGAGTCAGGTCATGATATACGCCGAGATGCTGCGGCTGGACGCCGAGATGCTGGTGCGTGAGACGACTGAGTTCACGAAGCAGGAGCGCTGGGTCACGGCCCGGCTGCTGGTCCGGCTCGCCGCCGTCGAGAAGCGCGAGCTCTACGCGCCGTGCGGATACTCGTCGATGTGGGAGTACTGCCTGGGCGAGCTGCAGATGTCCGAGGACGCCGCCAGTCGCCGGCTCTGGGCCGCGCGGAAGTGCCGCGAGTTCCCGGGGCTGTTCGACGCGCTGGCCGACGGCCGCATTCATCTCACGGCTGTTCACACGCTCGCGACGCATCTCAGGCCCGACACTGCCGACGAGCTGATCGCCGCGGCCTCGGGGCGCACCAAGGCGCAGCTTCGGGACTGGCTGGCATGTCGATTCCCACAGCCCGCGGTTCCGACCGTGATCCGGCCGGTGCTCTCTCCGGTGCTGTCCACGGCGGAGACGCCGATGCGGGGGCTGATGGAGCCTGCGCCAGCCGAGTGTAAGAAAAATCTACACGCGCTAGCGCGTGTGCCTGTCCCATCGAGTGCGCCGAATCCGACCGCTTCGCAGGTACCACTTCGCGACCGCTCTCACGTCGATCCTCTGAACGCGGAGCAGGTCAAAGTCCAGTTCACGATGTCGCGACAGGTGCTGGCCAAGATGCAGCAGGCGCAGGATCTGTTGGGCCATCAGGTGCCTCGGCAAGACATCGCCGCGCTCTTCGAGAAACTGCTCGACATGGCGATCCCCGCGCTCGAGAAGAAGAAGTTCGCGGCCACCGATCGCCCGCGGGCGCCGCGCGAGACTGCTTCCACGAGCCCGAGCACGGGCACGCCAGGTGAGTCGCCGGCCGCCAACCCGCGCACCATCCCGGCCCGCGTGAAGCGCGCCGTCTGGAAGCGCGACGACGGCCGCTGCACGTTCGAGAGCGCGACGGGCCGACGCTGCGAGCGCACACGCGGCCTGGAATTCGACCACGTGAAACCCGTGGCCCTCGGCGGTGAGCCCACCATCGAGAACGTGCGACTGCCGTGCCGCAAGCACAACCAACTCGAAGCCGAGCGGAGACTCGGCGCGCAGTTCATGCGAGCCAAGCGAGTAGCCGCTGAACGAGGGCGCATGCTGGCAGCGCCATCGGGATCCCCAGCCACTTCAAGCGCCTGAAACGCGCGACGCCCCGCCGGGCTTGGGCCCGACGGGGCGTGCGCCGATCAGGCTGCGAAGCACTACTTGCCCGAGAAGTTGACCTTGCGCTTCTCGATGTAGGCCGCGAGCCCTTCCTTGGCGTCCTCGCCCTGGAACAGCTGCTGCTGCAGCTCGCGCTCGATGGCGAGGGCGGACTCGAACGGCACCTCGGCGCCGCTCTGCACGGCGCGCTTGATGCGGCCCACGGCCTTGGACGCCGCGTGCGGCGGGCAGAACTTCTCGGCGTACGCCTGGATCTTGTCCATGAACTCCTGCGTGCTCGCCGCTTCCCAGATGTCGTTGATGATGCCGATCTCGAGCGCCTTCTCGAAGCCGAACACCTCGGCCGTCACCATGAGCTCGATGGCCTTGCTCTTGTTGACGAGTCGCGCCAGGCGCTGTGTGCCGCCCGTGCCGGGGAGCACGCCCAGGTTCACCTCGGGCAGGCCCACCTTGCCCGCACCCTTGCGTGCGATGCGGATGTCGGCCGCCATCGCGATCTCGAGGCCGCCACCGACGGTGTGGCCGTTCAGGGCCGCGATCACCAGCTTGGGCGTCTGCTCGAAGCGGTTGAGCGTCTCGTTGGCGTGCAGGCAGAAGTAGTACTTGAAGGTCGGGTCGGCCTTCTTGAGCATGTTGATGTCGGCGCCGGCACAGAAGAACTTGTCACCCGAGCCGCGGATGACGATGACGTGCACCTTCTCGTCGAAGCGGGCCTTCAAGATGGCCTCGTCGAGCGCGCGCATCATCTCGTGCGTGTAGCAGTTGCCCGGGTCGAACGTCAGCTCGAGCGTCATGACCCCGTTCTTGACCGAGGTGACGACCAGATTGGTCTGCGTGGATTCCATGGCGAAGCCCTCGTGGAGTCGGTGTGGAGCCTCAGCGGCCGGCAGGGCCCGCACGGTACCGCGGAGCCGGGGCGCTCGGGCCGCGAGGTTGGCGAATATCCGAGAACGCGGGCGGCAGTATAGGAGGCGCGTGAGCGCCGGCAAAGCGCGGAACGGCGCGCGGGGCGGAAGAGGCGAGGGTTATTCGCAGGGCCGCGGGCCGTGGCGTCGGGCCGGCGCTGGGGCTTGGGCCGGGGACCGAGCGAGGCGCGGTGCTCGCCGCCACCAGAACCCGAAGTGGCGCGAAAACGGGCGTTCGGTGCGTCAACCCCCCGCGCAGATCAGGGATCGCCGCTGGAGGGCAACGAAAAACCCCGCCCGTTGGAGCTGCTCGGACGAGGCCTCAAGAGACGTGCGGCAACAAACACAATGTTTGCCCGCTTCCTTGGAACGTCAAGGGGTGGAGGGTGAAATAGTTGGCTGTATTCCTCGGACGCGTCTCCGAGCGGCTGAACGTTTGATCCCAAGTGGTTGCGCGGCTTGAGGGGCCCCGGTTCGCACCGGTCCGACCCCCCGTCCTCGTCCCAGGACAGAGCATCGCTTGAATCTACCCGAGCCATCAGTCATCTTATCGTTTATCTACGATTGACGATTTGGATAGGAGCCGCCCCGTGACCGAGACAAGCAAGACCGACACGAGCGGCGTCACCGAGCGCGACGAGGAGCTGGCGGCACTCGCCCGCGCTCTCTCGCACCCTGCGCGCGTCGCCATCGTGCGCCACCTCGCCGAGACCGGTAGCTGTGTGTGCGGCGAGATCGTGAGCTTACTGCCGCTGGCGCAGGCCACGGTTTCGCAGCACCTGAAAGTGCTCAAACAAGCCGGCTTCGTGCAGGGCGAGGTGGATGGCCCGCGGACTTGTTACTGCGTGAACTTCGAGACCGTGAAGCGATTCCAAGAGCTGGCGGCTTCGCTGCCGGCATGTTGTCCCTAGTGGCGGCTGGAACTCCAAGCGCGCCGTCGCCGGTACGAACACCCAGAATCCCAGTGGGAGCGACTCCCACGAAACCCGATAGGAGCACCGCCATGAGCCAGAAGTCCGCGATCCCGACCGTCACTTCTACTTCTACGAGCCCCTGCTGCGGCGATGATTGCTGCGGCGGCGAGAAGTCCGCCACCACCCCCACTCAGTTGGCCGAGCCGAAGGCGTCCGCGAGTCCGGCGGCTCCCGTACCCAACACGGCCACACTGGCCCCCGGCGCCGACCCGCGCAGCGTCGTGCGCGAGAAGTACGCGGCCGTCGCCGAGGGCGGCAACTGCGGCTGCGGCTGTTGCGGCGCCGAAGCGAACGACGAAGCCGCGCTCTCCGCTCTCGGCTACACCGACGAGCAGCGCGCCGCGATTCCCGAGGGCGCCGACTTGGGGCTAGGCTGCGGCAACCCCATCGCGCATGCCGAACTCAAGCCCGGCGAGACCGTACTGGACTTAGGCTCCGGCGGCGGCATCGATTGCTTCCTGGCCGCGCGCGAGGTGGGTGCCACCGGACGCGTGATCGGCGTGGACATGACGCCCGCGATGCTCGAGCGCGCGCGTGCCAATCGCGCCAAGGTGAACGCCTCGAACGTCGAGTTCCGCTTGGGCGAGATCGAGCACCTGCCCGTGGCCGACGCGAGCGTGGACGTGATCATCTCCAACTGTGTCGTGAACCTCTCGCCCGACAAGCCGCAGGTGTTCCGAGACGCAATTCGCGTCTTGAAGCCCGGAGGCCGGCTCGTCGTGAGTGACCTCGTGCTGACGCGTGCGCTCAGCGAGCAGCTTCTGCGTGACGTGGACCTGTACGTGGGATGCGTGGCCGGCGCGTCGCTCAAGGACGACTACCTGCAACTCATGCGCGACGCCGGGTTCAAGGACGTTTCGATCGTGCAGGAACAGGGTTACGCCGTGGGCATGGAGAATCTGGCGCCCGGCAGCCCCGAGCGCGAGGCGTTCTCGGCGGTGACCAGCGTGAAGGTGCGGGCGTACAAGCGCTAACCCGCACCGTTCATGAGCCCGTGGCCTGCGAGGGTTCATGAATAGTGCAGGCGGGACCTCGAAATATCGGCGGGCGGCCTCTCCCGGGCGCCCGCCGCTTTGCACCGCTCCCTGACAACGCGCGGGG
>CAZADU010000579.1:0-1781 GCA_964483945.1 uncultured bacterium | reverse complement strand
TGCCCCGACGCCGACGCTGCGCTCCTGATGCAGGCGCTCATCGAGAAGATGCGCGACGAGCGCGACTCGGTTGGCGGCGTGGTCGAAGTGGTGGCACGCGGCCTGCCCACGGGCTGGGGCGACCCGACCATCGACAAGCTGGACGCTGCGCTCGCCGCAGCCATGATGAGCATCCCGGCCACGAAGGGCGTCGAGATCGGCGGCGGGTTCGGCATGGTGGAGATGCGAGGCTCGCAGACCAACGACGTGTTCGACGGCGAGCGCTTCGCGAGCAACTTCTCGGGTGGGATCGCCGGCGGCATCTCGAACGGCAACGAGATCGTGGTGCGCGTGGCGGTGCGCCCCGCCACGAGCATTGGCAAGCCCCAGGTGATGGCCAAGGCCGGCGGTGGCACCGAGACCGTGACCATCGAGGGCCGCCACGATCCGTGCATCTGCCCGCGCGTCGTCCCCGTGGCCGAGGCCATGCTGGCCATCGCGCTGGCCGACGCCTGGCTGCACCAGCGCTCCCTGCGGGGCAGGGAGAAGTAGCGGTCGGACCGTTCGGCAGCTCGCAAATCGGTCAGCAACCTCGGGGAACGGCCCCGCGAGTTCGCTCGTGACGCCGCCTCCCGGTCGCGCTAGGCTCACGTTGGCCAGGGATGTTCCCGCCGTGAGCCGTCGCGCTCGGTGGGACGGGGCCGCGCCGCCCGACCGGGGAAGGATCGCAGGAGGGTCGCCCGCATGGACACCCGCATCACCCGTACATGCCTTCGCGCCATGATGGTGCTCACGTCGGTGCTCACGTCGGCACTCATGCCCGCCGTCTCGCGCGCGCAGGTCTACCACATCACCGACCTCGGCAGCCTCGGCGGCCAGCGCGGCAGTGGTGCGTATTCGATCTCGGGCTCGGGCCTGGTCGTGGGTTACTCGTTCGTGCAGGGGACGAACTTCGTGCACGCCATGGTCAACGACCGCGGCACGGTGCTGGACCTGGGGACCCTGGGCGGCACGCAAAGCCTGGCGCGAGCGGTGAACGCCTCGGGCGCGGTGGTGGGCTGGGCCTACCCGCCGGGACTCGCATGGCAGCGCGCGTTCCTGTGGCAGGACGGCGTGATGACACCGCTCGGCACGTTCGGCGGCGACGTGAGCGATGCGTCCGACATCAACGACGCCGGGCTCGTGGTGGGTTCGGCCGTGGACGCGCTCGGGCGCGACCGCCCGTTCTGGTGGCATGACGGCGAGTTGCACGACATGGGCACGCTCGGCGGCTCGAACGGTCGCGCACTCGCGGTCAACGCTTGGGGCGACATCACCGGCACGGCGCAGATTCTGGGAGATGACGAGTACCACGCGTTCCTCGGCAAGCCCGGCAGTGCGCTCTACGACCTCGGCACGCTCGGCGGGCCGGCGAGCCACGGGCACGACGTGAACGAGCGCGTGCACGTGTGCGGCTGGTCCATGCTGCGCGACAACAGCCCGCCGTCACGTGCCTTCCTGTGGGCGGACGGCGTGATCAAGAGCCTCGGCACATTGGGCGGTATCTACAGTGCGGCGTTCGGACTGAACGACCAGGACCACGTGGTGGGCGCGAGCACGCGCGCCGACGAAGAGCAGGTGGCGTTCCTGTGGCGCGACGACCAGATGCTGGACCTGAACACGCTGTTGCCGTCCGGTCACGGCTGGTTGCTGCGCAGCGCGTACGACATCGACGAGCAGGGCTCGATCGTGGGCGAGGGTGTGCGGCCCGATGGTGCGACGCGAGCGTTCCTGCTCACGCCCGCGATCACGGCGAGCGTCGA
>CAZADU010000578.1:0-3080 GCA_964483945.1 uncultured bacterium | reverse complement strand
CTCCGGATGCGTGGGACCGACGTTCAGGTAGCGGTCCTTTGACAGCTTGGCGAGGGCCACGACGTATTCGCCGGTCGGATGGCGGGTGTCGCCGTCGGACGCCATCAGGTGGCCGATCGAGTAGTACACGTCGATCTTGTCGACGACGTTCCAGGGGGGCCCCACCTTCCACTTGGCGATCTGCGAATCGAGGAACAACGAGGTGTAGGCGTTGCCCTTGTCGTCGAACTGCGTGTGCAGCGGACCCAGGCCGACCGGGACCTTGGCTTCGAGCACGTCCTCGTACTTGAGCACGGGGACGCCGAGCCGGTCGCCGTCGAACTTGGCGCCGTCGATCGCCGCCTTCAGCTTGGCGAAGCTGTACACCGACACCTCGGCCTGCAGCTTGCCCGATGCGCAGATGTACTCACCGGTCGGGTTCACGTCCACGCCGTGCGGGCTCTTCGGCACTGGCACCAGGTAGACGATGCCCTTGACCGTGGCCGGATCCAGCACCGGCACGCCGCCGATCATCTTGGCCTTGCCCTCGTCCACGGCCTTCTGGGCCGCGCGCCAGTCCACGGCGGCCAGGTAGTCCATCTCGGCCTGCGAGGCCTTCACCTCGAGGGAGTCGAATGCCTGCTCGCTGTTGTAGCAGGTGAAGAACTCCCAGCCGTGGCTCGGGCCCTTGCCGGCGTCGGCGAGGTCCCAGTCGAACGGCGGCATCAGGATCTCGAAGCCCATGGACATGGTGCCATCCTTGGGGTCCACCTTGATGCCCGCGATGATGCCGCGGAAGTCCTTGGCATAGTCCTCGACCTTCGCCGGACGGTTCGGCACCGGCACCGAGAAGCGCGACGCCGCGAACACGTACTCCGTGTTCGGCGTCGGGAACGGGCACGCGTGCGCCGCCGACAGGTTCGGGATCGGACCGAAGATCTGCTTGGTCTTGAAGTCGGTCAGGTCGATGCGCGCGATGCGGGCGCTGACCATGTCGTTGATGAACAACCAGCGGCCGTCGTAGTTGCCGTCGGTCTCGCTCAAGCCCGGGTGGTGCGCGTCGCCCCACGTGCGGCCGCCGAGCATCGCCTTGGAATCCTCGTCGTAGCCGTACCCCACCGCCGGCTCGGGCGTGAACACCGGGATGGTCGTGATGTGCCGGCATGAGGGGAACCCGTACACGTAGACGTTCCCATGATGGCCGCCGGAGAGGAATCCGTAATACGCATCATGCTCGCCGGGCTTCACGTACACCTTCGATGCTGCATCGCCACTGGCACCCTTGCCGCCGCCTGAGGCACAACCTACGAGCTGTGCCCCCCAACCTGCTGCAACGACCAGCGCGGCGAGGCCCAGCCAGCCGGACATTACTTTCCAGTTCTTCATCTCGACTCCTCCTTCTTCTCGGACGCGCCCCCCGCGTCCACGGACTTCAGGTACTCGATGACATCCTTGGCCTGTTCCGCAGTGAGCCCCTGATTGGGCATCTGGAGCATGAACTTCGCGAACAAATCGCGTGCGATCGGGTCCTGCTTCACCATCACATCCGGGTGCAGGATCTGCTGTTCCATCCACGCGGCAGTGCGCCGCATCGACACGCCCGTCAGGTCGGGACCCGACTTCTTGACCCCGAACGCATGGCAGGCCGAGCAAGCCTTCAACTGGAACAACTTCTCGCCACGCTCCGCGGCTTCATGGTTCGCGGGCGACTCCCCGGCACGAGGCCCGGAGTCGTATTGCGAGACGGTGGGCACCGCGACACTTCCAGAAGCGGCGGTCGCGGCAGGCTGGGACGCACTCGCGCCGGACCCGGCCGCGCTGTCCGAGGACTTCTGACCGCCGCAACCGGCCAGGACGAACAGTCCGGCGAGCAGGGCGGTCCTGATGAGGACATTCATGAGGGACGACTCCGGGACGTGCGCCGCGGCTTGGGCCGCGACGCGTTCGCGGGGATGGGGATGAAGGGAACGAGCCGGCGCGCGAGCCCCCGCAGCTCACGTGCCTTCAGCACCCGTTCCGACAGATCGAACACGAACGACTCCTCTTTGCGGATGTGCAGTCGCAGCAGCTCCGCGAAGTCCCGCACTTGTACGAGCACCTGCTCGTCGCGCGTGCGGGTCGCAGGCAGCTGCAGCGTTCCCGCCAGGGCGGCGAGCATCGTGCGAAGCTCGGCGTGCTCGTGGTGCAGAGGGCGCAAGGAAGTCCCGGTCTCGGGAAACGCCTGCTCGAGCACCGGGAATAGCACCGCTTCCTCCGCCGCCATGTGTGTGGCGAACTGCTGCTCGAGGTGCGCGATGAGCGCCCGCAACGGCTCCACCTTTAGAGCGCGCGCGCGGCCGTGAGGCATCGCGGCCTCGAGTGCGCCGAGCCGTGCGAGCACCCGTGCGTGATCGCGACGGAAACTCGCATACGGGCTCGGACGGACAGGCGTGCCGCTGCGCCGCGGCGCTGGACGAGCGATTCCGTCGCGTGCGCGAGCCGTGCGCGAAGGGGCGGGTCGTTTCGGTCGGTCTGCCATGACGTCGTCAGAATCGGGCCGTCGCCGGGCCGACGGCATGACGGGCGTCATACGCCGCGAACTTTCCCGGCGGGCACTCGTCACAGAAGCGTCAAATACCGACGATCACGAGCGTCCGCACGGGCGGAAGTCGCGCGGAACCCGGCGTGCCCCCTACTTCCGGCCCGCCCGCCACACGCTGACCAACAGCCACAGCCCGAACCCCAGCGTGAAGACAAAACCCAACAGGAAGACCCAGCGCAGGAACCCGCGCATCTCAGCGTCCTGCTGAGCCCCCATCGCCACGGCCATGGCCACGACCGATGCGGCCAGCACGAACGACATGGACAGCCGGTTCGTCATGCGCTGGAACTCGCGTGTGACCTCCTCCAGCCGCTCGTGGCGCACGTTCAGCTCGAACTCGCCGCGCTCGATGCGGCCCAAAAGCCGCTGCGTGCGGCGCGGCAGCCCCAGCGAGAAGTCGGCGGCCTCTGCGGTGGAGCGCCCGAGTTGGCCCAGGCGCGAGCGCAGCGACGTGCGCTCCTTCCAATGCTTGCGGATGATGGGCGCGGCGTACTCGAGGTAGTGGAACTCCGGGTCGAGC
>CAZADU010000577.1:0-2298 GCA_964483945.1 uncultured bacterium | reverse complement strand
GTGCGGTTCCCGTACACGCGCACGGTGCTCGCGCGCAACTACCCGCTGCGCTCCGAGTTCCCGACTGTGACTGGCGCGCCGTATGTCTCGCGCCGCGCGGTCGTCGTGTACCTGGGCGGGCTCAACGAGATCCGCGGCGTGCGCCAGATGGTGCGAGCGATCGGCCGGCTGGACGCCTCGCTCGGCGCCGAGTTGTGGCTGGCGGGCCGGTTCGACCCGCCGTCGCTCGAACAGGAGCTGGCGCACGAGCCCGGTTGGGCGCGCACGCGCCACCTGGGCTGGCTGTCGCGCGACGAGATCACCGCACGGCTGGCGCAAGCCCGGGTCGGGCTGATCGTGCTGCATCCGGTGCCGAATCACCTGGACTCGCTTCCCATCAAACTATTCGAGTACATGGCCGCGGGGCTGCCCGTGGTGGCGTCGCGATTCCCGGCGTGGGAGGCCGTGCTGGAGGACGCAGGGCTGTACGTGGACCCGCTCGACGATGGCGCCATCGCACAGGCGCTCACCCATCTGCTCGCCAACCGTGAGGACGCCCGCCGCCGTGGCGAGTCCGGTCGCGCCGCGGTGGACCGCACGCTGCACTGGGAGCGCGAAGCAGGTGCGCTGCTGACGCTGTATGGCCGCATCGTGGGTCCGCCGCGCCTGCCGCGAGGGCGTGCGTAGCGTGGATCTCCTGCTCATCACCCAGCTGTTCCCGCCCGAGACCGCGGCCGGAGCCAATCGCGTCGGTGCGATGGCCGATTCGCTCGCGACGCGCTTTCGAGTGCGCGTCGCCACACTCGAGCCCGGCTACCCCGACCCCGCGCTCTACGCCGCGAACGACTGGCGCGCCGCCGACGCGTCCCGCGGCTACACGGTGACACGGCGGCCCGCGTTCCGTCCGCACGAGGCCTCGCTCATCAAACGCGCGCTGCGCGAGATCGGCATGAGCAAGGCGCTGGTACGTTCAACACGCGGGCACGCGGATATCATGCTGGTGAGTACGCCGAGCATGTTCCTCGCTCCCCCCGCGTGGTGCTACGCGCGGCTGCGGGGCGCTCGCTTCGTGTGGGACGTGCGCGACCTCACCTGGCGCTACGCACGCGAGAGCGTGCGCACGGGTTTCTTCCAGCGCCTGGCGCTTCAGTGGCTCGAGTGGTTGATGCTGTTCATTCTCAAGCGCAGCGATCTCGTGATCGCCGCCACCGCGGGGCTCGCGGGCGTGCTGCAGCGTCAGGGCGTGCGCGCCGACCGCATGCTGACCGTGCCGAACGGCGTCTCGCGCGCGTGGCTCGAACAGTGCGCGCCGCTCGTCGCGGGCGAACCGCCGCCCGGTACGCGACCGCGCGTCACGTACGTGGGCCTCATGGGCTACAACCACGGCGTCGGCATCCTGGTGGATGTGGCCGCGAGGCTGCCTCATGTGGACTTCGTCCTGGTGGGCGATGGGCCCGAGCGGCCCGAGATCGAGCAGAGACTGCGCGAGAGCAGGATCACCAACCTCAAGCTCGCGGGCTACCTGACCGACCGCGCGGAGCTGCTGGCGCACTACGCGGCGAGCCACGTGCTGGTGAATCACACGAAGGACACGCCGATCCTGCACGAGATCGTGTTTCCGGCGAAGACATTCGAGTACTTCGCCACCGGCCGCCCCGTCGTGCACGCGGGCCGCGGGTGGGCGAGCGATCTGCTTCGAGAGCGAGACGTCGCCGAAGTGGTGGCACCAGAGGATGTTGCTGCGATAGCGGCCGCCATCGGGCGCGTGCTCGCGGAGCCCGCGCGTGCACGGGATCGCGCCCGAAGGGCGCGGGAGTTCGTGGCCAGCGAGTACTGCCGCGAGCCTCTGCTGGAGCATCTGACCGAAGAGCTCGAGCGGCGGTTCAGGGCTCGGTGATTCGATGGACTCCAAGGCCCGGGCGGGACTTCAGGTCCGCGGTGTGCCGATGAGCCAGTACTGCCGCGCGGTGCGTTCCGTGAGAAGTGAGTCACGATAGAGAGGCGCCGGGATGCTGGCCGCTTCGGGGTAGTCGTCCAGCTGTTTTACCCGGCTCGGAATCAATCTGACCCGATGCGTCGGTCGGAGCGCACACGCGATGTGCTCTCCCAACTCGCGGCCATGCAGCTCGATGATGATGGTTGCCTTAGAGAGCCGCGAGAGGCGGTTGGTGCGGAAGAGGTCGGCTTCACAGCCCTCGCAATCACACACCACTAGGTCCACGTCAGTCGCAGGCCAGCCTTCGGCGCCGGAGTCTCTGGGGTTCGAGAGCAGGACCCTGTCCGCCACGCCGTTCGCGGCGGCCATCTCACGGCATAGCC
>CAZADU010000576.1:0-3746 GCA_964483945.1 uncultured bacterium | reverse complement strand
CCTCTCCAAAGAGGAGTACCTCACCTACGTGCGCGGAGCCGCAGCGCAGCTGCAGTGGTTCCACGGCAATGGTCGCACCCGCTGGCACCTCGGCGCGGGCCCTGCGGTCTACCAGGTGGTGGTCGAGAACCGCCGCAAGGTGGTCGAGGACCCGGCGAGCCGCGAACTGCACAAGGGGCTGCACATCGGTGCCACGGTCGAACTCGGCTACGAGAAGTTCATGAAGAAGCTGCCCAACACGAGCATCGAGGCCACGGTCGCGTGGCAGACCGCGTACGCTCGCAGCGACGCGCGGTTCCCCTCGGGCTGGAACGCGAACCCACAGCTGATCGAGATCCGGCTCGGTGCGCACTACTATTACGACTTCAAGAAGCCCAAGCCGACGAGCAACAAGCCGGGGCTCGGCAAGTGACATCGGGGCCGCAGCGCGCGCTGCGGCCTCGCGTATTTCCGGGAGGATGCACGCGGTGAGCGACCAGGTGGCATGGTCCGACAAGGTGGGCCCCGAGGCCCTGACCTTCGACGACGTGCTGCTCGTGCCCCGCTACGCCGGCATCCACCCGCGGGACGTGGACACGCGCTCGCGCTTCACGCGCGGCATCCCGGTGAACATCCCCATCGTGAGCGCGGCCATGGACACGGTGACCGAGTCGGCTCTGGCGATCGGCCTGGCGCGACTGGGAGGCATTGGCGTCATCCACAAGAACATGAGCATCGCCGAGCAGGCCGCGCAGGTGGACCGCGTCAAGCGCAGCGAGAGCGGCATGATCGTGGACCCGGTGACCCTGTCGCCCGCTGCCACGCTCGCCGAAGCGCGCGCGATCATGGCGCGCTTCCACATCTCGGGCGTGCCCATCACCGAGAACGGCAGGCTGGTCGGCATCCTCACCAACCGCGACCTGCGATTCGAGGACGATCACACGCTGCGCGTTTCCGAGGTGATGACGCGAACACAACTGATCACCGCGCCGGTCGGCACCACGCTCGAGACCGCGCGCGCGATCCTCGCCAAGCACCGCATCGAGAAGCTGCCCGTGGTGGATGACGGCATGATGTTGCGGGGCCTTATCACGGTGAAGGACATCGAGAAGCGCATCAAGCACCCGCACGCCTGCAAGGACTCCCTCGGCCGCCTGCGCGTGGCCGCCGCGGTGGGTGCGGCGGGCGACTTCCTGGAACGTGCGCACGAGCTGGTGCGCGCCGGCGTGGACGCGCTGGTCGTGGACAGCGCGCACGGCCACTCGCTGGGCGTGCTCGAGGCGACACGCCAGCTCAAGATCGCGCTGCCCGACACACAGCTGGTCGTGGGCAACGTCGGCACCGGTGAGGGCGCGAAGGCGCTGGCCGACGCCGGCGCCGACGCGGTGAAGGTGGGCATGGGTCCAGGCGCGATCTGCACAACGCGCGTCGTGACGGGCGCCGGCATGGCGCAAGTGACCGCCGTGCTCGAAGCGGCCAAGGCACTCGAAGGGACCGGCGTGCCCGTGATCGCCGATGGTGGCGTGAAGTACTCGGGAGACCTGGTCAAGGCGCTCGCCGCGGGCGGCCACACGGTGATGCTCGGCGGCTTGCTCGCCGGCACCGAGGAGAGCCCGGGCGAGGTCGTGCTCTACGAGGGCCGGCAGTACAAGGTCTACCGGGGCATGGGCTCGCTGTCGGCCATGGCCGCCGCCAAGGGCAGCCGCGAGCGCTACTTCCAGGACAACACCGACGAGTTGTCGAAGCTCGTGCCGGAGGGCATCGAGGGACGAGTGCCGCTGAAAGGCCCGCTCGCCTCGACCATCTTCCAATTGGTCGGGGGTTTGCGTGCCGGGATGGGTTACTGTGGCACCGCGACGATCGAGGAGCTGCGCACGCAAGCCCGCTTCGTCCGCATCAGCGGTGCCGGTTTGCGAGAGAGCCACCCGCACGATGTGAAGATCACCAAGGAGGCCCCGAACTACGAGGCGCGTTGAACCGCAGCGCACACGGCCGCACGGCTCGTGCAGCGCGGAGGCGTCTCACGGCTCGCGCGCGGCGATGCATCGCCGCCGCACGGACCGACCGCAGTGAAGGCACCACGCTCGTTCCCGCTTCTCGTCACACCTTCCCCGAGGAGGCGACCATGCGGCTGACCGGACATCGTCGAGGCAACCCCGCGGTGCGGTTCATGATCGAGCAGACGGCGAGACGGCGCATGTGGTCGGCCAGCTCGCAGGAGCGCGCCGGACTCGGGGGCGCCCCAGATGGCTCTACAACGGACTCCGCCGCGGGCGCCGTCGTCCGCTGGTCGCGGGAGTTCTTCCAGCAGCTGCACACTTCGCTGCTGCCGCGCATGGCGCACGTGACGGACACTTCTGAAGGGCAGCTCCGTTACCTCGGCTCGCGGGCGATGAGCATGTGGGCGTTCGTGAGCGAGCACACCACCGCACTCGCCTACGAGCACGGTGACAGCCCGGCACAGATTCGCGAACGAGCGCACCGCTGGGTCGCGTGCCTGACGTCGCGCACCGCGCCCGGCCTGGCGAGCCCGCACTGGGGCCACCCGGTCTACGGCGCGCGCGTGGACCCGCTCTCGGGTGAACTCGACGTGGTGTGGGCGGTGCCCGGCGACTGGTGCGACGCGGTGTTGCGGGACGCGGTGCCGTCGTGCGAGTGGGAATCTCCGCCGAGCTGGCCGCGCGAGGTGATGACGACGCCGGTGTGAGGGGCCGATTCACCAAGCGAGGCTTCCCCGCTCACGCGCGTGCCGCTCGAATGCCGCCCGTCACCCGTTCCGTCGGTTCAGGCCGCGGTTCGCCGCCTGCGTCCGGAGATCAGCATCGCGAGGTCGGCGCGTGAGGCGCCAAGCGCGAGCAGGCTGGTGATGAGCAGATCGAGCGAAACCGCCGGGTCACCGACTTCCATCTTGGCGACGCGCGACTGGCTGGAGTGAATCGCTTTCGCGAATGCCGTCTGCGTGAGGCGCTGCCTGAGCCGCCGAGCCCGGAGTCCGTCGGCGAGGCGCAGTCGGAGTTCGATGTAAGCCTCATCGGCCGGGGTGAGGTCCAGGAACTCGGTCGCACTTCCCACCCTCCAGCCCTTCGCCTCGAGCCGCCGTCGCTTCGAATCACGCATCGTCGTACTCCCTGAGTCGGCGTTTACACCCCTCGATAACGATCTGAGGCGTCGCCGCGGTTTTCTTGAAATTCACGCCGACGATCACGACGGCGTCCGGATCCACCCGGTAGAAGAGCCGCCAGGTGACTACCTCGTCGACGATTCGCAGCTCGTGGCAACGCACCCCCAGCACGGGCATCGGGCGTGACACGGGCATGTGGAGCTTCTCGCCCCGTTGGAGCCGGCGGAGCAGGTAGCCCACCTCTCGCCGACCCTTCGAGGTGAATGGCGGACTCGCGACCCGCCCGCGAAGCCAGACCAACGGTTTGTCGGCCGGACTCATAAGCGACGAGTATATGTCGAATGTGACATATTCTCAACCCCTGCAAGAGGCCGAGTCAGATCGCTCGGCTGAGTGAGGGGCTAGCCGGGGCACACCGCGACTACACGCGAATCGCAACTCCCGGACCAGCGATGCTACTCGGCACTCACCTCGCGGCGGCCGCGGGTCGGTATCCAGCGCGCGTTCGACCAGTTGCGAGCGAGTTGTCGGTGCCGGTTCTGCACTTTCGATCTCCACGTCCGCCTGCGACGTGTGTTTCGTGATTTCGTGCTTGACGCGATTCGAGTGCCCGAGAGTCCGTGCCCGAGACTCTGCTCGCGCTGCG
>CAZADU010000575.1:0-3570 GCA_964483945.1 uncultured bacterium | reverse complement strand
TGCGTATGATCCCGGCCGGGTCGAGCTCATACGTGACGGGCATTGAATCCTCCTGGTCCCGGCCGCATCGGTCGGTGGGCACCGAAACCTAAGCGGGAGCGCCGCCGTTCGCAATCGGAATCCTCAGCCGCGAGGGGTCAGCGGGAGTCGTCACACCGTACGCTCCCGGCTCGGGACCGATCTCTCGTATTCGGTTTCCATGAGCGGGCTCGAGAGCATGAAGTCGGCGGATGACCGGTTGCACGCGATCGGCACGTTGTAGACCACCGCGATCCGGAGCAACGCCTTGACGTCCACGTCGTGTGGCTGCGGCTCGAGCGGATCCCAGAAGAAGATCACGAAGTCGATCCTGCCTTCCGCGACCCCGGCACCCACCTGCTGGTCGCCACCCAGCGGCCCGCTCAGGAACAGTGTCACCGGGAGGTCCAACTCCGCGGCCACGCGCATCCCGGTCGTGCCGGTGGCGAACAGGTCGTGGTCGGACAACGTTCCACGATTGTAGCGCGCCCACTCGAGCAGGTCGCGTTTGCGGTTGTCGTGGGCGATCAGCGCGATCCGTTTCCTGCGCTCCATCTTGATGCCGCCTGTAGCCACTCCTTGCCTCCGTCACCGAGTGGAATCCTAACTGCACCCGTAGGCGCGCCTCGGGGCGCACCGCTTCGGGGGAGGATACCCTCGGTCTGTCGACGAAGCGACCACCTCTGGCCCTGCCTCGGTGCCCATGCACCGATTGACACCTGCGGTCGCCCGCTCCTGGCGTGCGAGCTTCTACACTCGATCGAACGCTCGCGCGACTCCCGTCCGCGGGCGGTGGATTCACCGCTCACCCGGGCCCCCCTCGATGGAACGCGTCGGCATCCTCGGTCTGCCGCAATCGGGCAAGACCACGTTGTTCGAGATCCTGGTCCAGGGTGCCGGAGCGCACTCGGCCGCGACCTCCGGCCGCGAACAGGTGGCGGTGATCGTCGTGCCGGACGAGCGCGTCGATCGGCTGGTCGCCCTCTCCAGACCGAAGAAGATCACCCACGCTCGCATCCAGTTCGTGGACACCGTCGCCATGGCCCAGGCCAGCGCCCGTGCCGCCGCACGCGGGCCCGATCTCTTCTCCGGCGTGCGGAACTGCGACGCGCTGCTGGGTGTCGTGCGCGCGTTCGAGAGCCCGGCGGTGCCGGCGGCGGGCGGCGTGGATCCCGCGCGCGACCTGCGTAACCTCGAGAGCGAGCTGATCCTCAACGATCTGGCGATCGTCGAGTCGCGGCTCGAGAAGCTCGCAAAGGAGCTGCGAGTCGGTCGCAAGGAAGGCGAGCGCGAGCATGCGCTACTGGTTCGGCTGAAGGCCGGGCTCGAGGCAGAGCGGCCGCTGCGCGGCGAGACGTTCGACCAGGAAGAGACGAAGCTGCTGCGCGGGTTCCAGTTCCTGACGCTCAAGCCATTGCTGGTGGTGGTGAACCAGGGCGAGGGGGAGGCGCACCCGCTGCCGGCCGCCGCGGCGCACACGCTGGTGGTCGGGCTCTCCGAACATCTTGAGCGCGAGGTCGTGGGGCTGCCGTCCCAGGAGCGCGATGCGTTCCGGCGTGAGCTGGGCATCGATCAGGACGGGCTCTCGCTGGTCATCCGCGCTTGTTATCGGCTGTTGGGCCTCATCCCGTTCTTCACCGTCGGCCCCGACGAGGTGCGGGCGTGGACGCTGCGCCAGGGCGAGCGCTCCGTGGACGCGGCAGGCGAGATCCACTCGGACCTGGCGAAGGGTTTCATCCGCGCCGAGGTCGTCCCGTGCGCGCGACTGCTGGAGGCCGGATCGGAAGCGGTCGCCCGCGAGCGAGGCTGGACGCGGCTCGAAGGCCGCGAGTACGTGGTGCTGGACGGAGACTGCCTGGAGATCCGTTTCAACAAGTAGCGCGGAGCTCCAACCGTCAGGTTTCCAGCCGTGAGCCACCGAGGCGTGCGAAGCACGCGAAGCCGAGGCCGTCGTGGCCTCTTGACGTGGGAAGCTCACTCTCTTCCTCGGTCAGTAAGCGGTGTGCGTGTTTCCACTGGCTCTCGCGAACTCGCGGAGGTCTTCCACGAGCGCGATCTCACCCAGGACAAAGTGCATTTGACGTTGCTCGTGTCATGGTGGTGTCATCAGGCTTGCGGCGAAAGGAATTGCCGCACGATTCGTGTTGCGGGGCTTGCGTCCACAAGTAGGGTTCGGATCACCCCGCGTCAGACGAGTCGCAGAACGAAGGAGGGACCTCGAGATGAGAATCATCGAGCAAGACTCAGCTGGCGGAACACGGCGCCGATGCAACGCTACATGGATCGGCCTCGGAACATTGCTCGCGATGCTCCTTGCCGGCGCACTGCCGGCCCTCGCCGAAACGATGACGGCGACGATCCCCTCAACCACCGCACACTACTTTTCCTCGCGACCGATGATCGCGGGCAACGTGGTGTCGGCCAACGACCACCACCTGGTCATCGACACCGAGCAGGGCGAGCGAGTCACGATGGAGGTGGACTCGCGTACGCTGGCGCCCCGCGATCTTGGTCCGGGGATGACCGTTCGAACCGAGTTCGTCGCACTCGAGAACTGCCGCTTCCATGCCGAACGCGTCCTTCCGGTACGTGCCGGCATGTCGTCGCAGCGGCTCCAAGCCTATGCGAACACACGCGATGGCGGTGAGCCTGTTGCCCACCAGGCCTCGTACTCGAACCGTCTCGCGAGGAACAGCACGAATGCCGCGCGCGTGGCAAATGACACCCGTGCCGAGATGCGGGCGATGCCGGGCTCGGCCGAGCACAACTACTCCACCCGTCCCATGATCTCCGGAAGAGTGCTTACCGCGAACGACCATCGCGTGGTGGTTCAGACCACACAGGGCCGGCGCATTGCAATGGTCATGGACTCGCGCACGCTGGTGCCGCGCGAGCTCGCCCCCGGGACCCAGATGCGCGCGGAGTTCAGGGAGCTGCAGGACGGGCGCTACTACGCCCAGCGGATCAGCCTGATCGACCCCGGCGCTCCTCGCCGAGAACAGGTTTACGCGAACACCATTGACCACCATGCGGCATCCGCCTCGATCGAGGGCGACTGCGAGTCCATTGAGCCGTCGCCCGGGCATTCGTCGACCTCCGCTGCTGTCCATGCCTCGAATCAGGGTGGTGGCCGTGGGACGGATGGGTACGCCACGGCGGATTCCAAGGGAACGTCGGATCGCTACGCTTCCAACGATCGTGGCGCTTCGTCGTCACGAAATGGGGATGCCGCGCGGAACAACGGTGAGCAATCGTACGACGGCCTCACGAGCCTCCCGCAAACGGCGAGTGGGCGGCCGTTGGTCCTCCTGCTCGGACTGATCGCACTGGGTGCTGCGGGAGCCGTCGCCTTCCTCCGCATGCGCACAGCCTGATCGCACCCCACATGGCCTGGCGCAATCGATTGCGCTGGCTCGAGAGAGGAGCCCTGCTCATCGGGCTCCTCTGTCTCGGCCTTTGGGCCCGCGGCCAACTGAGTTCGTGGGCGTTCCAGTCCGCGGAGCGCAGGAAGCTCGCGACCGCGTCGCGTGCAGCCGTGCCGGAGCGAAGCAC
>CAZADU010000574.1:0-1823 GCA_964483945.1 uncultured bacterium | reverse complement strand
CGATCGCCGATGGCGTGCACACAGAGCGGGAGCCCCGCTTGCAGGCTCATGCGGGCGAGCAACTCGAGTGTGTCCGGCGAGGTCACCAATAGACCACGATTGCCGGAATCGTCGGCATAAGGCTCGAGCAGCGCCGCCCCTCGCGAGCCGAGCGCTCCGTCGGCATAGGCCTTGACGGCGAACACGCGAAACGCGCCGCCAGGACCCGGCTCGCGTGGAGCGGCAAGTGCCCCGCCATGCAGCACGGCGTCAGAGGACAGCATCGCCGCCACGCGGATGGCCAGCGCATTCGAGGTCTCCAGCTTGCGGTACGCCGAGAGATCCGTCGTGTCCACACCGGCATCGTGCACGCCCGTCAGTCCCAGTCGTGCGCACGCGCGCAGCGCCGACTCGATGTCGCGTGTCTGTTGTTCGACGGTCTGAGGTGGGATCGCCGCACTGACGAGGCTCATGGCGTTGTCCACGAACACACCCGTCGGTTCACCCGTGGGCCCGTGCTCGATGCGGCCGCCGGCGGGATCTGGCGTGTCGCGCGTCACGCCTGCGAGTGAGAGTGCTCGGGAGTTGGCCCAGCCCGCGTGGCCGTCCACGCGACGCAGCCACACGGGATGTTGCGGTGCGGCCGAGTCGAGCAATGCGCGCGACGGGAACTGCTTCACGGCCCAGTCGTTCTGGTCCCAGCCCCTTCCAAGGATCCACTCGCCCACCGGTCGCTTGGCGGCGGCCTCGGCCACCATGCCGGCGATCTGCTCGGCGGACGTGGTGCCGAAGAAGCGCAGCCGTCGCAGCGACTGACCCAGGCCCGCGACATGGCCGTGCGCGTCGATCAAGCCCGGCATGGCGAACGCGCCACCCAGGTCGCGCTCGGCTGGCGTGAGCCCGAGCCGTCCGATCTCGCGGCGCACGTCGCGTTCGCTCCCGATGGCGGCCACGCGCCCATCCACCACGAGCAGAGCATCGGCCCAGCGCTTGCCCGACGGGGCATCGGCGGCGGTGAGAATGCGGCCGCCGCGTAGCAGCAGTGCGTCCGCGCGCAGCGATCCGGGCGCGAATGCGAGCAGCGAAGCGAGCAGCGTGAGGAAGAGGGTTGGGCGCACGGGCTCAGACTAGCGCGCGACCGAGCCGGTCCGCCAGCGCATGGATGGCCGCAGGGATGGGCGCCTGACGAGCGCCTTGCGAGCTCTGCTAACCTCGGCGGATCGGACCTGGTACCGCCGAGGCGCTGTCGAGCGCCACCGGCCAAGTCATCCACCTTCGAGGTGCCCATGCGTTTCGGACGAATCGTGGCTGTGGCGGCGGTGATCAGCGTGTTCGCTTCTGCGGCTTTCGCGGCTGTGAAATCCCGCGTGGTCGAGTACTCCCAGGATGGCGTCGCACTCCAGGGCTACATGGCCTGGGATGACGCCGCCAAAGGCAAGCGCCCCGGGGTGCTGGTGGTGCACGAGTGGTGGGGTCACAACGAACACGCTCGCCGCGCCGCCGACAAGCTCGCGAGCGCTGGCTACGTGGCGTTCGCGCTGGACATGTACGGCAAGGGCAAGCTCACCGCGCACCCGGACTCTGCCCAGGCGTTCGTGGCCGAGGCCATGAAAGACGCCGCAGCGCTGCCGGCGCGCTTCAACTCCGCGCTCGAGCTGCTGCGGAAGGACGAGCGCGTCGACTCCGCGCGCATCGGTGCGATTGGCTACTGCTTCGGCGGCGCGGTGGTGCTGGCCATGGCGCGTTCCGGCGCGGACCTCAAGGCCGTCGGCACGTTCCACGGCGCGCTGGGCACGCAGAACCCCGCGGAGCCCGGCAAGGTGAAGGCCAAGCTGCTCGTGCAG
>CAZADU010000573.1:0-2374 GCA_964483945.1 uncultured bacterium | reverse complement strand
GGCGACCTGATCGTCAACAGCGACTACGCGCGCTCGCAGCTATTGCACGAACGTGCCTACAAGCTCTACCTGCGCGCGCGCGGCTTTGGCCTGCGCGCGCTCGAGAAACGCTACAAGGGCATCGGCACCGCGCTCAACCTGGATCCCGTGAAGGCGGCGGCGCGCATCCAGAAGCGCGAGGTGGCGACGCTTTACTGGACGGCCGCGGCGTGGGGGTCGGCGATCACGCTCGGCAAGGACCGGCCCGAGATGCTGGCGGACCTGCCCGCGATCCACGCGCTGATCGAGCGCGGGCTGGCGCTCGATGAGAGTTACGAAGGCGGCGCCATGCACGAAGCCATGATCCTGCTCGAGGCGCTGCCCGAATCGATGGGGGGGTCGATCCAGCGGGCGCGGGCACACTTCGCCCGTGCCATCGAGCTCTCGCATGACTCCCGGCCCGCGCCCTACGTGACACTCGCGACCAGCGTCTCGGTGCTCAAGCAGGACCGCCGGGAATTCCAGACGCTGCTCGAGAAGGCCCTGACCTACGACCCCGACCGCGATCCCTCGCAGCGCCTCGCCACCATCGTGCTTCAGCGCAAGGCGCGCGCCCTGCTCGAACGCCAGGACGAATTCTTCATCGACGACGCACCCGCTCCCGACACCACTCAGACTCAGGAGAATAAATGAGTTCCTGTTCCGTGCTGCGTTCCACCGCCATGTCCGCATCGATCCTCGCCCTTGTGGCGCTGGGCGCGCTCGCGACCCCCCAGCCGTCTTCGGCCCAGCCACAGGTGGTGAAGCTCGCCACGCTCGTTCCCGAAGGCTCGGTGTGGGACAAGGGACTGCGCGAGATGGGCGCGTCGTGGAGCACGAGCACGCAGAATCGCGTGACCCTGCGCGTCTATCCGGGAGGCGTGGCCGGCGACGAGCCCGACGTGGTGCGCAAGATGCGCATTGGCCAGTTGCAGGCGGCCGCGGTGACCACTGCCGGGCTCGCCTCGATCGATCCGGCGTTTCACATCTTCAACATCCCGATGTTCTTCGACTCGTATCCCGAGCTCTACGCCACCCTCGAGGCGTTGGAACCGGTGCTCAAGCAGCGGCTCGAGGCCAAGGGCTTCGTGCTGCTCAACTGGGGGCACGGCGGCTGGGTATTCTTCTTCACCAAGAGCCCGGTCGGGTCGGTGGATGGCCTCAAGAAAACCAGGCTCTTCGTGTGGGCCGGCGACGATGAGATGGCACAGCAGTGGAAGTCGCTTGGCTTTCAGCCCGTGGCGCTGGCCGCGACCGACATCATGACCGGCTTGCAGACGGGCATGATCGACGCCTATCCCACCACGCCGCTGCTGGGCCTCGCGCTCCAGTGGTACCGCACCACGCCCCACATGGTGGGACTCGGCGTGGCGCCGCTGGTGGGCGGATTGGTGATGAACAAGTCGGCGTGGATGAAGATCTCCGAAGCCGACCGCGTCAAGATCCTGGTGGCTTCCGAGCGCATGGAGAAGAAGCTTCAGAACGAGGTGCCGCGGCAGGACACCACCGCCGTCACGGAGATGCAGCGGCGCGGGCTCAAGGTCATGGCCGTGAACCCGGCAAACGTGAGCCAGTTCCGCGTCGTGGCCGATCAGTTCGCCGCCGGCATACCCGGCTCACGCGTGCCGCCCGACATTCTCGCCGCGGCACGCAAGGCGCGCGACGAGTACCGCAAGAAGAACGGCGTGCGCTAGGAAGCGATCGCGACGCCGGCGGGCGGGTTCTCTGGCTGTGTCGGCGGATGGGCCCTGCCCCCGCTTCCGCCTCGGCTGTGTCTGACAAGGCCCTCGGGATCTGACAACTCCCACCCGATTCGTACCCCTCGGCCGCCGTCGCTTCCCATTGACCATCCCCGTCGTGGCCCAAGAATGTCCCACTCTTCCAGAAGTGGGACATTGGCTGGACGCGCCGTGGCGCAATAACCAAGAGGGGCACCGCCTGTGTAGGGTGCCCCCCTGATCCACAGCACTCTCAATCCGCTATCTCACGACGACGAGTGACCTGCTCACGGTCCTGCCGGCCTCGCGCAACCGCACGGTGTACACCCCCGCCGGGAGCGATGCTCCCTCACCCAACCTCAGGCTATGAGGCCCGGAACGCAGCCGGCCTAGTTCTTCCCGCAGCACGCGCCGTCCGGCCACGTCCACTACCTCCAGCCATGCAGGAGTTTCTCCCGTCAGCGAGAACGCCACCGTGAACGCACCTTGGGCTGGACTCGGGCGTATTCCATCGAGCCTCAATGCAGGCACCTCGTCGCGGGGGCGCCTCAGGCTGTAGGCGATCACCGGCGTCCCGACCGGCACCATCCCCGTGGAAACCTGTTGCCCGTTGTTGATGAGGTCCGCGATCGTCTTGG
>CAZADU010000572.1:0-11305 GCA_964483945.1 uncultured bacterium | reverse complement strand
AGTACTCCAGCCGCACCAGCGCTCCGCTGTAGTAGTCCGAGTAGAACAGACTTCCCGACGCGATCGCACTCGGCCAGCGCGAACTCAGCAGCTCGATCGGCGCCCAGTAGATCCCGGCGGGGATGACGGCGGCGCCGAACGCCTGCGCCGTGCGGTCGTATTCGAACGCCGGCGCCGCCAGTCCGGCGGGTGGTGCCGCGCAGTCAGCCGCGTGGGCACCCACGGCCTCGCCTTCAAAGTACGGCCACCCGAAGTTCGAACCCGCCCCCACCGCCCCGAACGCCGCACTCGCGCCCGGAGGGATGAGCAGGTCCACTTCTTCGCGCACGGACTCACCCACATCGCCGATCACCAGTTGCCCGGTGGCCCACTCCGCTTGAAATCGGAATGGGTTCCTAAGCCCGAGTGCGACGACGAGGCGGGTGACCGAATCGGTCGAGCTCACGAACGGGTTGTCCGCGGGTGTGAGCTGCGCGAACCACGCTCGCCCGGGCCCCGGCGGGAGTGAGCGCACGTCCATGCGGAGGATCACCCCCCGCAGGCCCGACGGATCCTGGGCCGCGCACGGCACGGCGTCCTCGCCGAGGCTCGCGAACAGCATCCCGAGTGCTCCGAAGTGGAGCGTGCCGCCATTGTGGTTGGGTGCGGCGTCCGGGATGGCATCCAGGAGGTCGAATCGCGTCGCCACGTCCGCCGTAAGCGGCAGCCCGCTCAGCGTGTCGAGAGCGCCGCCCAGCGTGTAGCGCGCGATGCGGATGTGGTTCGGGCTCGGCGCGTCATGGAACACGTAGAGGTAGGGGAAGTTTGGGAATCGCGGATCCACCGCCAGCCCCAGCAGCCCGCGCTCGCCTCCGGCGACGACGTCCGGGACGTTCAGGACCACCTGCGACTGCACACCCGCGCCCTTGCGGAACACCCGCACACGGCCCGTGGACTGCTCGGCGAAGAGCACGCGACCATCCGGCAGGAATTCGAACGCCACCGGCGAGGACAGCCCCGGTGCCAGAACCTCGACCGTGAGCCCCGTGGGCACGACCTGGGCGTTTGCCCGCGCGCCGGCGAACGAGAAGCCGGCGATGGCGAGGACGATGGCGAACAGCGCAGAGCGAGATGCCATGGCCCCATTCTACCCCGCAACCTCGCCGGTCTGTCGTGAGCGTCTCCGGGCGCACAGACCCGCCGCATTGCACACACAGCCGCTTCGCACCGATACTGCCGCGCCATGAGATTCCAACACTCGTTACGCATGCTCGCCGGCCTCGTCGCCGGCGTCGTGCTCGGCGTGACCGCTCACATGCTGGCCGGGGACTCGCCGGCCCTCGAGCAGTTCGTGAAGCTGGTGACCGAGCCCGCGGGCAAGATCTTCCTGCGCCTGCTTTTCGTGCTGGTGCTGCCGCTCATCGTCTCGGCGCTGGCGCTGGGTGTATCGGGCCTCGGCGATTTGCGTGCACTCGGGCGCATCGGACTCAAGACGCTTGCGTACACGGTGATCGTCTCGGCCATCGCCGTGCTCATCGGCGTGACCATGGTGAATCTGGTGAAGCCCGGCGCGGGGCTCTCGCCCGAACTCAAGGCAAGGCTGCTCACGCAGGCCAGCGCGGCGCCAGCACCCGCGCCCTCGAGCGGTGCGACCGGCGTGGACTTCGTCGTGAACCTCGTGCCGTCGAACATCGTCAAAGCCATGTCCGACGGCGACATGCTGGCGGTCATGGTGTTCGCGCTGCTTCTGGGCGCCGGCATCGCCGCCACACGCACCGAGTACGCGCGCCGCCTCGAGGAGATGCTGCAGGGCCTCTACGAGGTCGCCATGAAGTTGCTCGAGACGGTCATCGGGCTCGCCCCCATCGGCGTGGCCTGCCTGACGTTCACGCTCACCGCGCGACTCGGCTACGACATCCTGTGGCAGTTGGGTGCGTACGTGCTCACCGTGATCGGCGCGCTCGCGATCCAGCAGTTCGTCGTCTACTCGGCGAGCGTGGCGTGGCTCGGGCGCATGAACCCGTTGGTCTTCTTCCGCGGCATCCGCGAGGCCATGCTGACCGCGTTCTCGACCGCGTCCAGCAACGCCACGCTGCCCACGTCGCTGGCCGTGGCCGAGCGCGAGCTACGGCTGCCGTCGCACGTGAGCCGCTTCGTGCTCACCATCGGCTCCACCGCCAACCAGAACGGCACGGCGCTGTTCGAGGGTGTGACCGTGCTGTTCCTCGCACAGTTCTACGGCGTGGAACTCTCGCTCGCGCAACAGGTGACGGTGGTGTTCATCTGCATCCTCGGTGGCATCGGCACGGCGGGCGTGCCCGCGGGCTCGCTGCCCGTGGTGGCCATGATCCTCGGCATGGTGGGCATACCGGTCGAGGGCATCGGCATGATCCTCGGCGTGGACCGGCTGCTCGACATGTGCCGCACGACGCTCAACGTGACTGGTGACCTCGCCGCGGCGGTCGTGGTCTCGCGCGGCGAGGAAGTGCCGCAGCCGCTCCCCGAGGGGTGATGCCACCCGCGCCCGCGTTCGGCGCGCTCGTGGTGGGTGCCGGCATCCACGGCCTCGCCACCGCGTGGCAGCTGGCCCGGCGCGGTGTGGCGCGCGTCGCACTCGTGGAACGCTTCCGCCTGCATCATGACCGCGGCAGCTCGCACGGCGACGCGCGCATCACGCGCAGCACGTATTCCGACGCGCGCTACGTGCGGCTGGTGCGCGTCGCACACGCCGAGGAGTGGCCGCGACTCGAGCACGACAGCGGCCGACGGCTGATCCACCGCTGCCCTGGCGTGTTCTGGGGCCCGCCCGAGGGCGAACTCGAGCGCTGGGCCGCGGCCGTCGCCGCAGCCGGTGCGGATGGCGTCGAACGCCTGAGCCCCGCCGAGGCGCGCCGCCGATTCCCGGCGTTCGGCTTTCCCGACGCGCACGCCGTGCTGCACGACACGACCGGCGGCGTGGTGGCGGCCGCCGACACGTTGCGCGCGCTCGACACGTTATGCCGCATCGAGGGCGTGCACGTGCTCGAGGAGACGCGCGTGCTTGCTCTGGATCCGTCCACCGACCCCGTCACCGTGGACACCGACCGTGGCCGGCTCCTCGCCGAACGCGTCGTGGTGACCGCGGGCGCCTGGGTCGCGGACCTGGTTCCCGCGTTGGCCGCGCGCGTGAGCGTGGCGCGCCAGCACGTGGGCTACTTCCGCCTCGAGCTGCCCGAGGACCGCATGGCGCCGCCAGCGTTCCCGGTGTGGGTGCATCTCGGTGCCCCCGGCGAGGGCTCGCACTATGGGCTGCCGGCGTTCGGACGGAGAGGCGTGAAGGCGGCACTCCATGGCGTGAGCGCGCAGAGCGACGATCCCGAGGCACAGGGCGAGCCCGAGGCTAGCGCCATCGCGAGAACGCGCGACTTCCTGCGCTCACAGCTCACCGTTTCGGTGGCCGAGACGCTGCACGCCGAGACCTGCCTCTACACGAACACGCCCGATGAGCACTTCATCCTCGGGCCACTGCCGGGCCACCCGAACGTGGTCGTGGGCTCGGCCTGCTCGGGGCACGGGTTCAAGTTCGGCCCGCTCACCGGCCGACTGCTGGCGGAGATGGCGCTCGACGGACACACGACCGTGCCCGAGTTCGAGCAAGAACGAGCGACTTTCGAGGTGCCGAGCGCCTGATCGAGGGCTAGGGTCGGTCACAAAATCGGAGTCTGCCGTAAGCCTCTATCATGCTGGTGGTCAATGCGTTCGCAGCGACTACCCCGCTCCAGCCGGACCCGAAGGCATACTCGCAGGAAGATCTGGGATGACATTTTCCGAACATTAACGTGTTTGAACGCATGTTACCGTCGGGTCAACAGTTCGAGTCTTCACACACGCTCGCCAATCCAATCCCCCGACGCTGCCAAGCTGGGTGGGTTCCGAACCTCCCGCCAGCCTTCGCGGCCGCTCGGCCCGCCCCCGATGTCCTCTTCCGTCACCGTAGGAGTCCCACCTCATGAAGCTCGCCCACCGCTTGCTCTACGCCCTTGTGGCGATCGGCGTCACGGCTTCGTTGGCCGCTGCCGCTCCGGTCACCTGGAAGATCGATCCCACGCACACCGAGGCCAGCTTCCAGGTGCGCCACTTCTTCTCCAAGGTCCGTGGCGTGTTCCACGAGATCGAGGGCACGATCGTCTACGACACGACTGACGCCTCGGCGATCAAGGTGGATGCGCTCGTGAAGGTGGCGAGCGTGGACACGGGCAACGAGAAGCGCGACGGCCACCTGCAAGCCGCGGACTTCTTCGACGCCGAGAAGAACCCGACGCTGTCGTTCAAGAGCACGTCGGTGAAGCCGGTCGCCAAGGGCAGGTACAAGCTCACGGGAGATCTCACCATGCGCGGCGTGACCAAGCAGGTCACGTTCGACGCCGAGTTCTTCGGCTCATCCGCGATCAGCATGGGCGGCCAGGCGCGGGGCAGCAAGGCTGGCTTCGCGGCCACGACGACCGTGAATCGCAAGGACTTCGGCATCAACTGGAACAGGGCGCTCGACAACGGCGGCACCGTGTTGGACGACAGCGTTACCATCGTGCTCAACGTCGAGGCCGACAAGGCCGATTGACCCGCACCTGCCGCGCGCAACGCGCGGCGCGATTCGAACCGCAGCACGAAGGGCCCGGAGCGACTCCGGGCCCTTCGCGTTTCTCATCCCGCTGCGGATTCGACGTCAGCGGTACAGCGACTTCACGCGGTGCCAGGTGGTCTTCGACGTGGGCACCGGCTGCGAGCCCAGCTGGCCGCGGAGCTCGCCGCCCGGGAAGACGTTCGAGTGGATGTTCACGTAGAACTGGCCGGCGTTGAGATTGGCGACGTCCGTGGGCGTGATCCCGGTGACAAGAAAGTTGGTGAGCGTGCCGTCGTGATTGGCGTTCGCGAACACCCAGCCGGCCGGAAGGCCGACGAAGCCCCACTTCACGCCCGCGTTCACGCCCGCGGGCGCCGGTCCATGGATGTGCGAGGCGGTGTAGGTGCCGATCAGGTTCTGGAACTGCACCGAGATCGAGAGCTGGGTCTGGGCTGCGTTCAGCACGACCGTGGCATTGCCGACCGCCGCCGTCGCGACGGGCGGCACCTCACTGCCGCCGGTGAGCACGGCCACGAACGTGGTCTGGGCGACTGCGGCCGAGGCGAGAGTCAGGCCGAGCATCGTTGCGGCGATCGAGTGACGAAGCTGCATGGTGACCTCCTGAGGGGGATGGAACGGTACGACGAAGGGGCGATCAGCGGGGACTCGCGAGCCTTCAGGCCGCATCTCGTGAGAGTGCTTCACCCATCGTGCCGCATTCAATGGGAATCGGACGCGAGTGGACCCACGAGGAGCACCTCACGAGTGGTCATGATGAGCACGGTTCGCTCCTACTGAACTGGGCCGGCGCATTTCAGCCGTGCATTGGCCAAGGCTAGTGCGCCATCATGGCGGCATGCCGCCGCTCAGGGGACGCTTCCCCATGCGCAATCCCCCTGCCCTCCGCATCCTGGCCCTGGTCCTTGCCCTGACCCCCAGGGCCAGCGAAGCCGCACCGCGCGGGCACTGCCAGCCCGTCACGGTGACGCCGGTCGCGGGCCAGCCCGGCGCGTTCCGCATCGAGACCCCCCGGCGCACCACGATCGCCCGCCGCGTGGTGGCCCCGGCGACACGCTCGGCGGCCGCCGCCGTGGTCGAGATCGCGGTCTATCCCGGCTGGTTCGACACGGACGGCGACACGCTCGGTACACCGCACGACACGGTCGTCGTCGAACCCGGGACCGTGGTGCGTTGGGTTCGCGTGGGTCCGGGATTCCACACCGTCACGAGCGGACGCGACTCCGGCGACCCCATGGCCGAGTCGGAGTACAACGCGGTGTTCGACGAGCTCACCACGAGCTTCGAGTACACGTTCAGCAGTCCCGGCCTGCACGACTACTTCTGCTACATCCACGAGCCCGCCATGATGGGATCGGTGCTCGTCTCCGACCCCAACACGGACGCCGGCGGGCCGGGTCTGTTGCGCCGCGCGACGTTCTCGCGCGAGCCGTCCCCGAATCCCTCACGTGGCGGCGCCGAATTCGCGATTGTGCTGCCGCGTTCGGTCGCGGTGCGGCTCGAGGTGCTGGATGTGGCGGGGCGCGCGGTCGCGCGGATCCACGACGGCGCGCTCTCCGCGGGGGAGCATGCGTTCCGCTGGGACGGCGACGCGCGCGACGGCCGCCCGGTGCCCAGTGGGCGCTACTTCGTCCGCATGCGCGCCGGCGACACGCGCGAGACGCGCCCGATCACGATCGCGCACTGAGTCACCGGGAACACAGACGCCGCGGACGGTGAGTTGAGCTCGGGAGATTGCGGATAGCGCGGGGGTTGCCGTGCTGGCCGGGCACGACCGTCAAGGGAACCCCCTCGGCGCCCCCGTTCAGCGCCAACAAGAACTGCCCATTCCACCGAGCGGCTCAGCGACCGCCCGCAGCAGCAGAGTCCGCCTTCACCACGGGGGCCTGGACCGCATCGGCCTTCACCTTGCCGGACGGCTCCGCTGGCGCGGCCGCGGCGATGGCCGCCTCGAGCTGCTTGGCGAGGTCGTCTGCCTTGAGCCGCTGGAGCCACACCAACTGGATCTCGGCGCCCTTGCGGTCGCCCTTCGCCAGCAGCGTCTGGCCGTAGTACTCGCGCGCCGGCGCGTAGTCAGGGGCCAACGCCAGGCACTGCTCGTACGCGGCCACCGACTTGTCGAAGTTGCCGAGGTGGCGCCAGGCAAAGCCCTGCAGGTTCAGAGCTTCGTGGTAGTTCTTGTCGTACTCGAGCGCGCGGCCAGCGCGATCGATGGAGCGCTCGAACAGCTTCTTGGCCTTCTTCGCGTTCGCCGGCTCGGCGAGCGCCTCCTTGGCCTTGGTCACGTCCTCATAGGCATCGTGGTACCACTGCTCGGCCTGCTGCCGAGCCGACTTCTGATCGGTGGCCTGGGTCGTGGAGCCCGAGCTGGTCGGGGTCTTGGGCGGCCCGCTGTCGAACGAGGCCATGGCGGGGCCAGACGCGAGCGTGAGCATCAGCACGGAAAGCATCCAGCGTGGGCGCATGAGATTCTCCTTCGAATGTGCGGCGGCGGGGTCAACGGGTATTGTCGCCGAGTGGGGCGCGGGTTGCCACCCTTCTTCCACTACCACTACCACTGCCACTGCCACTACCTCTACCTCGCGCGCCCGTGACAGCCCGGCGCGCTGCTGACCACCCACGGCCCAGCGAGCAGGTGCACCGCCAGAACCCCGGAGGCTGCATGCCCGATGAAGTCACGCTCTCCCCGGCCAGTCAGCTGGACTTGGTGGAGCTCGCAAACCTGTTCAACGCCGCCTACGAGGGCTACCCCGTGCCCATGCACTTGGACGCGGGTGCGATGGAGTTCATGCTCGAAGCGATGGATCTGGTCCCCGAGCACTCGCTCGTGGCGTGGCGCGACGGAGCGCCGGTCGGCGTGGCCATGCTCGGCGTACGCGGCACGCGTGGCTGGGTGGGCGGCATGGGTGTGGTGGCGGCAGCCAGGCGTGGCGGCGTGGGCAGGCGGCTCATGCGTGCGCTCCTGGACCAGGCCCGCGACGCCGGCGTGCGCGAGTTGTTCCTCGAAGTGCTCGAGCAGAACGCCGCCGCGCGCACGCTCTATGAGCAACTGGGGTTCCGCGCGCTCCGTCGACTCGAAGTGTGGACGTACACCGGCGAGCCGCCAGCGGATGGCCGTGCGGCGCAGGCGTGCGATCCGCGCGAAGCTCGCCGTCGCATCGCCGCGACGAGGACCTCGAGCGAGCCGTGGCAGCGCGCCGACGAGACGGTGGACCGGCTCGATGTGTCCACGCCCGCTCTGCGAGCCGTCACGATGCCGGGCGGCGATGCCGTCTACCGGGTGACCGAGGGCCGCGCCAGTGTGCTGCAGCTGACGGCGAGCAGTGATGCAGTGGCTGGTGTGCTGCTCGACACCATCCGATCGCGAGACGGCGTGAACGTTGTGCGATACCTGAACGTGCCCTCCACCGATCCTGCGGTCGCCGCACTCTCGAAGCGCGTGGCGAAGTGTGAGCTGGCGCAAAACGAGATGAGCGTGGTGCTGAGCGCATGACGGTTGCGCTTGGGCGGCTTCCGGTCGCCGCCGCCCGAGCGCAGCGCCATTCGGGGCGCTTTCCGGACGTGAGCTTCAGCCCATGCTCATGGACTGGCGGGCCGCCGGGGCCGCGACTAGACTCGCCCAACTTTCCTGTCCCATTCGAGGAGCCCCGTATGGATGCCGCCATCGCCGAGGTCCGCGCATGATCCGTTGGATCGCCGCGCTCCTGGTGGTCGCCGTCTTCGCGCTCGAGTTCATGGCCTGGCGCCGTTCCATCGCACCGGCAGTACCAGTGGCTCCACCTCAGGTTCAGGGCCTGCCGGATTCCATCGTGGCGCGTGTCCCCGAAGACCCGGGTCTGAGCTGGACCAGGCCCGCGGCGTGGACCCCGGGCCCCGAGCGCCAGATGCGGCTCGCTACGTACCTCCCGCCCGCTAGCGGTGAACCGCCCGCGGAGTGCGCCGTGTTCTTCTTCGGCGAAGGCATCGGCGGCGGTGTGGACGACAACGTGGACCGCTGGGTGGCGCAGTTCGTCGGCGCGCCGAACCCGTCGCGCAGACGCCTGATGGTCCACGACCTCGACGTGACGCGCGTGGAGATCGAGGGGACCTTCCTCGACCCCGGTTCCGACATGCGTTCGCAAGGCCAGCAAAAGGACTGGATGGTACTGGGGGCGATCGTCGCCGGGCCGCGCGGACCGGTTTTCTTCAAGATGTCCGGACCCTCGGCGGCCGTGCGCGCGGCGGCGGGCGACTTCGACGCCATGCTGTCCACGCTCTCACCGCGCTGATTCGCGGGTGACCGGCGGCGCAGAGCAGACCTGGGCGGCCTCGGGCGCCGCCGTGCTGCTCGCCGCATTCGAAAGCCTTTGCGCCGGCTTCGCCGCGGTCACCGCTCGCGCGCGGAGTCACTTCGAGCGCCAGGATTGGGCCGCCGCACACCTCGATGCCACACGGCGGCTCGACGTCTACGGCGAGTGTGTGAGCGAGGGCCTGCTCCAGCTCGGCGCGCGCATCGGCGAGCGGGCCACGGATCGCGGCGCATGGAATGCGATACGCGGCGAATACGCTTCCGCCATCGCCGGGCGCGGCGATGGCGAACTGGCCGAGACCTTCTTCAACTCATGCGCGCGACGTGCGTTCCAGACCGTGGGCGTGGACCCCGAGTTGGAGTTCGTGGCCAGCAGCGTGCGCGAGCCCGAGGGCCGAATCGCGCCCGGCCTAGTGGAGACGTTCGCGCGTGAGGGCCGACTCGATGTGCTGGTGCGCACGCTGCTCGAAGGGCTGCCGTTCGAAGCGCCGTGGGACGACCTCGAAGGCGACGCGCGGCGCGCGGCGGCGGCCATCGTCGAGCAGGCCGACGTGCGCCGAATCCGTGCGGTGGAGCTGGGCCGTCCGGTCTACTTCCGTGGCAAGTCCGCGTATGTGCTGGGCCGGCTGCTCACCGACGGCGCGGCGATGCCGCTGCTGCTGGCGCTGCGCAATCCTGCCGGCCGGCTGGTGCTGGACGCCGTGCTGCTCACCGAGGACGAGGTGAGCATCGTGTTCAGCTTCGCGCGCTCGTACTTCCTGGTCGAGCACGATCAGCCACGCGAACTGATCGAGTACCTGCGCGCGCTCATGCCGCGCAAGCCGCTGTCCGAGCTGTACACGGCCATCGGCCAGCACCGCCACGGCAAGACCGAGCTGTACCGCTCGCTGCTGCGACACCTGGCCACCACGGACGACCGGTTCGAGATCGCGCCGGGACAACGCGGCATGGTGATGTGCGTGTTCACGCTGCCCGGGTTCGATGTCGTGTTCAAGGTGATCCGCGACCGCTTCGACCCGCCCAAGACCGTCACGCACGCCGAAGTGCGTGAGAAGTACCGACTCGTGTTCCGGCACGACCGAGCCGGGCGGCTGGTGGACGCCCAGCAGTTCGAGCACCTCGAGTTCGACCGTGCGCGGTTCGCGCCGGAACTGCTCGAGATGCTGCTCCGGCTGGCTGGCGAGACCGTTCGTGACGAGGGCGGCCACGTGGTGTTCCGCCACCTCTACACCGAGCGCCGGCTGCGCCCACTCGACCTCTACCTGCGCGAGGCCAGCCCCTCCGAGGCCCGCGACGCGGTGGTGGACTACGGGCAGGTGCTGCGCGACCTCGCCGCCACCAACCTGTTCCCGGGCGACATGCTGCTCAAGAACTTCGGCGTCTCCCGCCACGGTCGGCTCATCTTCTACGACTACGACGAACTGGCGCTCCTCGACGAGTGCCGGTTCCGTGAATTGCCGCACTCGTCCGGCGACGAGGAAGACCTGGCAGGCGAGCCTTGGTACTACGTGGGCGAGCGCGATATCTTCCCCGAGGAATTCCGGACCTTCCTCGGACTTCGAGGCGAGCTGCTGGAGGCCTTCCTGGCCCACCACGAGGAGCTGTTCGGCGTCGCCTTCTGGCATGCCATGCAAGAGGTGCATCGCCGCGGCGAGGTCCTCGACATCCACCCCTACCGGGCTTCGCGCCGGTTGCGCCGCGGAGCGGCCGACCCGGATGCGGCATCGGGCCCTGTTCCTTCCTGAGGAGTCACCCATGAGCGTCACGCAAGGCGAACCGATCGTCCTCCAGGACGGCCGCATGATCGTGCCCGACCAGCCGGTGATCCCGTTCATCGAGGGCGACGGCACCGGCCCCGACATCTGGCGCGCCTCGGTGCGCGTGCTCGACGCGGCCGTGTCGCGCGCCTACGGCGGCAAGCGTCGCATCGGCTGGCACGAGGTGCTGGCGGGGCAGAAGGCATTCGACACGACCGGCACCTGGCTGCCGGACGAGACACTCGAGGCATTCCGCACCTACCTGGTCGGCATCAAGGGGCCGCTCACCACGCCGATCGGCGGCGGCATCCGCTCGCTGAACGTCGCGATGCGCCAGATTCTCGACTTGTACGTGTGCCTGCGCCCGGTGCGCTGGTTCCAGGGTGTGCCCTCGCCCGTGAAGTCGCCGGACAAGGTGGACATGGTGATCTTCCGTGAGAACACGGAGGACATCTACGCCGGGATCGAGTTCCAGGCCGGCAGCCCCGAGGCGGCCAAGGTGTTCGCGTTCCTCGAAAAGGAGTTCCCCTCGAGCTACAAGAAGGTGCGCTTCCCGGCCACCAGCGGCATCGGCTTCAAGCCGGTCTCGCAGGAGGGCAGCGAGCGACTGATCCGCGCCGCCATCGAGTATGCGATCGCGCAGAAGCGCAAGAGCGTCACACT
>CAZADU010000571.1:0-4528 GCA_964483945.1 uncultured bacterium | reverse complement strand
CGGCCCGAAATTGAACGCCACCGCGCCCGCGATCAGCCCGATGGCCCCGTGCTCACGCGCATTGATGGCCTTGGTGCGCAGGTCGGCGAACGGCGTGTTGAGCGTGCCGTCGAATTTGCTGGTGCTGTCCATCTCGCCCGGCTCCTGGGTGAGCACCAGCACGACGGCATCGTGCACGTCGAGCCCGGCGTAGTCATCCCAGTCGTAGCCCGGCGCGGTGATGCCGTAGCCCGCGAACACCACACGGCCGTGCAGCGTGCCATTGTTGCTGAAACCCAGCGGTTGCAGCGAATCGCCGAGCGCGAATCTCGATCCGCCCGCGTCGAGCACGCACGGTGACTCAGCCACCACACCGGTGGTGACCTCGAACGGCTGGTACCAACCGCCGCTGTCGCCCGCCGGCTCGAGCCCGGCGGCACGCATGCGCTCCGCGATCCACGCCGCCGCCGAGTCGATGCCCGGCGTGCCGATGCCGCGTCCTTCCCACGCGGGGTCGGCGAGGCGCTTCACGTAGTCGCGGGCCCGCACCGAGTCGCTCGCCACGAGCTTCGCCGCGGCCAGTGCATTGCTGGGCCTCGCACCGGCGCTGTCGGTCGGCGCGGCCGCCGCACGGTCGGAGGGTGCGGCGCCGGCGGGCGGGCACGGGCCTGACAGGCCCGCGAGTGCGAACAGGCACGCCAGGGCCGCGAGCGGGCCGCGAAGTCGGGAGCTTGTCGAGTTCACCGGCGCGCCTCCCACAACAGTCGCAGCCCCTTGAGCGTGAGCCCCTCGTCCACCAGGTCCACGGTCTCGCACTCCGCGGCCACCAGCCGGGCGAGGCCGCCGGTGGCGATGACCTTGGGTCGCCCGCCCAGTTCGCTGCGCATGCGCCGCACCAGCGCGTCCACGAGCCCGGCGTAGCCCCACAGCACGCCGACGCGCAGGTTCTCGGCCGTGGTACGCGCCACTGCGCGCTCCGGACGGCGCAACTCGATGTGCGTCAGCCGCGCCGCACGGCGGAACAGCTCCTCGGAACTGGTCACCAGCCCCGGTGAGATCGCACCCCCCACGAACGCGCCCTGCTTGGAGACGCAGTCGAATGTGGTCGCGGTGCCCAAGTCCACCACGATGCACGGCGAGCCGTGCAGCGTGCGACCCGCCATGGCGTTCGCGATCCGGTCGGGTCCCACCGAGTCCGGCTCGGGAACGTTGAGCGGCAGTGGAGAGTCGGCGGCGGTCACCTCGAACGCGTCGCGGCCCGTGACCGCGCGCAGCGCCTCGCACCAGGCCGGCGTGAGTGACGGTACGACCGAGCACACCACGCTCGCGCACCCGGCAGCACCGGTCTTGAGCATGGCTTCGAGCTGCAAGCGCAGCTCGTCGGTGGTCGCACGGCCACTCGTGACCCGCCACGACTCCTCGAGCTCGCCTCCCATGAAGCGGCCCACCTGCGTCTCGGTGTTGCCCACGTCCACCGCGATCAGTGGCGCTGCCGCACCGCCGGCCGACGCTCCGCTGCGAGCCGGGACCTGCCTTTTCTTGCGAGCCGCGCTCATGACCGCCCCTCCCGTTCTTGTCTCTTCCTTGCCACGAGGAACGACAGCCCGACGCTGATGAAGTAGAGCAGTACCATGGGCCCGCCCATCACGACCTGTGCACTCACCACATCACCCGGCGTGATCACTGCGGTGAGCACGAAGATCGCCACCAGTGCGACTCGCCACTGACGCAGCAGGAACATCGGGCTCACGATGCCGATGGCGGTGAGGAACAAGGTCACCATGGGCAGTTGCATGAGGATGCCGCAGGCCAGTGCGAGGTTGTACGTGAAGTCGAGCAGCGATTGCAACCGGATCTGCGTGCTCAGGCCAGGCACGAGGAACTGTTCCAGCACCCGCACGACGAGCGGGACCACGTAGAGATAGGCCGCGGCCGCGCCGATGCCGAACAGCAGCATCGAGCCGAGGGCCAGCCACGGCACCCACTTACGTTCCTTCCGCAGCAGGCCGGGCACCACAAACGACCACGCCTGCCAGAACACCACCGGCAGCGCCATGCTGAGCCCGAGGATGAACGTGAGCTTGAAACGCTCGTTGAACGCCTCGAATGGCGACAGCACCACCGCGGACCTCACCGTGCGTTGAATGAGGTCCTCGAGCACTCGCGGCGCGATGATCCAGCCGCCCGCCATGCCGGCCGCGATCGCGGCCGAGGACTTCCACAGCGCCTTGCGCAGGTCCTCGAGGTGCTGCATGAACGACATCTGGAGGCTGGGTTCCTGGCCATCGAGTTCGTCGTCCGGCCGATCCACGGCGAGCGGAAGATGCGGGTTGATCATGTGGCGTCGCATCCTTCAGGAGTGTGCTGCACATCCCCTGCGACGACCGTGGTCTCGCCACCCGCCGCCGTGGACAACACGAGTCCCCCGTTTGGATCCAGGCGCAGCGCCGTGCCCGAGACACGTCCCGCCGGCGTGCGCACGGTGATCATCTGCCCCCAGTGCGTGCACCAGCGCGACCATTCCTCCAGCAGCGCACCACGATCGCCTTCCTGCGACTCGTTCCACAGTGGCTCGAGCCGGTTGAATATTTCGGCGGCCGCGTCCTCGAGCGAGGCGTGGGAACCCTCGAGCGCCAGTGACGTGGACTGAGCGCGCAGGGCCTCGGAGAAGTCGCCCGCCGCCTGAAGCACGTTGAGCCCGATGCCGATCACCACCGCGTCTCCCCCGCCCGGCGCACGGCGCATCTCGCACAGCACGCCCGCCAGCTTCGCCCCCGAGGCGAGCACATCGTTCGGCCACTTGAGCCGAGCGCCGGGCACACCGAGCGCGTGGCACGCCTGTACCACCGCGAGTCCCGCAGCGAGCGGGATCACGCCGGCCTGCCGCCCGTCGCAGCCGAGATGCAGCACGACCGAGAGCGCCAGGCCGAGACCCGGAGCGCTCTCCCAGCGCCGGCCCTCTCGGCCGCGCCCGCGCGTCTGCTCGAGCGCCAGCACCGCCGTACCGTCGCCGAGCGTGGCCAACGCCTCCCACGCGTCGTCGTTCGTGGACGCGGTGGAGCCGCGCACGAGCAGCCGCCGGCCGAGGCGCTGGGCTTTGAGCCGGGCATCAAAGCGGGTGCGGTCGAAGTCGTCAGCCAACTTCCTCGATCTCCAGGCTCAGGTTGAGCGCGGGTGCGGAGTGCGTGATCGCGCCCACCGACAGGTAGTCCACGCCCGTTTCGGCGTAGGCCCGCACCGTGGTCAGGTCGAGCCCGCCTGAGGCCTCCACTTCCGGCCAGCGGCGAGCGTCCTTGCGAGCGCGCGGGTGGTCCGGCGGGTTCAGGGCGAACCAGCGGTCCACTTCCTCGACGCAGCGCCGCACCGTCTCGGGCGGCTGGTTGTCCACGAGGATGCGGTCCACCTCGGTGCGAAGGGCTTCGCGCAGCTGGTCGAGCGACTCCACCTCGACCTCGAGCAGCAGGTCGCGCCGCGTGCGCTGGATGCGGTCGATGGCGTTGGTGAGCCCGCGCGCCGCGCGGATGTGGTTGTCCTTCACCAGGTACATGTCCCACAGCGCGAGCCGGTGGTTCTGCCCCCCACCGCACAGCACTGCGTACTTCTCGAGGATGCGCAGCCCCGGCGTGGTCTTGCGCGTATCGAGGATCACCGCACCCGTGCCGGCGATGGCCTCCACGTAGCGGCGCGTGAGCGTCGCCACGCCCGAGAGCCGCATGAGGAAGTTCAGCGCCGTTCGCTCGGCGGTCATGATGCTCGCCGCGGAACCCGACACGGTCGCCAGGGCCGCACCCGCCGGCACTTCCTGACCGTCGCGCACCATGCCCTTGAACTTGAGCGACGGATCCACCTCGCGGAACGTCATCGCCGCGATGTCCACGCCGGACACGACGCCAGCCGATTTCGCCACGATCGCCGCGCGCGCACCGACGTTGGCGGGCACAGCGTTCAGCGTGGTCACATCGCCGGTGCCCACGTCCTCGGACAGCGCGTACTTGACCAGCGGCAGGAAGCTCTCGTGCACTAGTGTCCGGTCCCGGGGGTCGGCTGCGTGGATCGGCGAGGAATCGTGGACGCTGGCGAGGCACGACGACGAAGTCGTATCCAGAAGATACGTCGAGCAGGAGAAACGCGGCCAGCGGGCACGCGGACCGCCGAGGCGCGACCACGACTCACGAGACGGAACACTTACCGATCCTTTCCGAAGCGGCGCTTCACGTTGCGGGGCTCGCGCCCGGGTGCCACGCTGCGGCCGCGCGCAGCGTCGGCCGGCTCGCCACTGGAGCGCGCCATCACGAGTGCGGCGCGCACGTCGTCGATGCGGTCGCGCAGGCTCGCCGCTTTCTCGAACTCCAGGGCCCGAGCCGCCTGTAGCATCTCCCCCTCGAGCTGCGCCAGCAAGCGGTCGGCGTCGTCGCCCAGCAGTACGGCCTCCTCCTGCTTCGCGTCCCCCCCGCGCCCGATGGCGTCGGCCACGCTCGTGGCCCGCAGGATCTCCTCGACGGTCTTGAGGATGGTGCGCGGCGTGATGCCGTGCTCCACATTGTAAGCA
>CAZADU010000570.1:0-3947 GCA_964483945.1 uncultured bacterium | reverse complement strand
CGAGGATGTCGTCCTCGCGCGCCTGGATCGTGACGTCGCGGATGCACTGGATGGGGAGCCCGCTCGACAGTTTCAGCCAGCGCTTGCCACCGTCCTGAGTGAAGAACAGGCCAAACTCGGTGCCCGCGAACAGCAGCAGCGGATCCTTCGTGTCCTGTACGAACGCATAGACTGCGCACGTGCCCGGCAAGTCACCCGAGATGTTGGTCCACGTGCGGCCCAAGTCGGTGCTCTTCAAGACGTAGGGTTTGAAGTCGCCCAGCTTGTGCCGGTCGAACGTGGCGTAGATCGTGCCTGCGTCGAATCGCGACGGGATCACGCGCGAGACGTACGGGTACTCGGCGACGCTTGGGAACTTGTCGATCATCCGCCAGTTCGCGCCACCGTCCTCGCTGACTTGGATGGCACCGTCGTCGGTGCCCACCAGCAGCAGGCCCTCCTTGAGCGGCGACTCGTCCACCCAGACGATGTTGCCGTAGAAGCTGGTCGACGCGTTCTTGGCGACGGCATCCACGCTCCAGACCCGGCCCATCACCGGCAGCTTGTTTCGGTCGATACCGCGGGTCAGGTCGGGGCTCACCGGCTTCCACGTATCGCCGCGGTCGTCCGAGCGGTACACGCGCTGCGATGCGAAGTAGAGCCGCGTGTGCGAGTGCGGGCTGATGATCAGCGGGCTGTCCCAGTTCCAGCGGGGGCCCGGCTCGCCAGGCTCCGGCTGCGGCTGGATCTCCGTTCGTTCGCCGCTCTTCCGGTCGTAGCGGTAGAGCTCGCCGTGCTGGTAGCTTCCGTAGACGATGTTCGGATTCTTGGGGTCCACGCGCGGCTGGAACCCGTCGCCGCCGAGCACGTACCACCAGTCCGAGTTGCGGATGCCGTGGTCGTTGGCCGTGCGCGACGGTCCGCCCCACGTGTTGTTGTCCTGCGTGCCGCCGTAGACGTTGTAGAACGGCGTGTCCTGGTCCACCTCGAGCTTGTAGAACTGGGTGAGCGGCAGGTTCGGGAAGAACACGTACGACGCGCAGCGATCGAAGGTCTCGTACAGGCCGCCGTCGCACCCGACGAGCGCGTGCCGCGAGTCGTCCGGGTCGATCCACATGGCGTGGTTGTCTACGTGCTTGTGCCGCTCACCCGCGCGCCGCCACGTGCGGCCGCCGTCGTCGGACGTCTGTAGGAACGTGTCCATCTGGTACAGGCGCCCCGGCACCGCGGGGTCGGCCGTCAGTTCCTGGTAGTACTGCGGACTCCCCGAGACCTGTTCGTTCAACTTGCTCCAGTTCGCTCCGCCGTCCTCGGAGCGGTACGTGCCGCGCTCGTCGGCGCGGGCCTCGATCGTGGCCACGAGGACGTCGCGCTCGGTCGCGGGCACGGCCAGGCCGATGCGGCCGATGTCACCCGAGGGCAGACCATTCTTGAGCCGGGTCCAGGTGTCGCCGCCGTCCACGCTCTTCCACAGTCCCGAGCCCGGACCGCCATTGATGAGCGTCCACACGCGGCGATGGCGCTGGTAGGTGCTGGCGTAGAGGACGCTGGGGTCGTGCGGATCCAGGTGTATCTCATTGGCACCCGTCCACTCGTCCACCTTGAGCACCTGCTTCCACGTCTTGCCGCCGTCGGTCGTCTTGTAGACGCCGCGGTCGCCGCCCGCGGACCACAGCGGTCCCTGCGCGGCCACCCACACGATGTCCGGATTCGTCGGGTGCACGACGATGCTGCCGATGTGCTCGCTCGACTTGAGTCCCACGTTGTTCCAGCTCTTGCCGCCGTCATCCGAACGATAGACGCCGTCGCCCCAGCCGACGCTGCGCTGGCTGTTGTTCTCACCGCTGCCGACCCAGACGGTCAGGGGCCGCGACGGCGCGAGCGTCACCACGCCGATGCTCGACGTGCCCTGGTCGTCGAAGATGGGCGAGAACGTGGTACCCGAGTTCGTGGTCTTCCACACGCCGCCGTACGCCGTGGCCACGTACCACACGTGCTTGTCGCGCGGGTGCACAGCGAGGTCGGTGATGCGGCCCGACGACTGAGCCGGACCGATCGAGCGGAACTTGAGTCCCGAGAAAGTCGAGGCATTGGGCTTGGGCGCGGGCTTCTCGGACTTCTCGGACTTCGCGGACTTCGCGGACTTCGCGGACTTGGGTTGGGGACTCGTGGCGGGCGCGGCGACAGCCACGCCGGCGGCAAACAGCAGCGCGAGCAGCGCGTGCGGCAAGCGGTTCATGAAGGGAGCGGTCCTGGAGGGGGTCCACGGGCGGCCGCGCGGAGGTGCGCGTCGCGCACGAAGTGACCAGTGGAACGCAGCGCGCCGCCGGGTGTCAATCGCGAGCCTCAAGAGCGCGGGCGGGGTGGTGCGCGAGCGCGGAAGTCGTGCTTCTGTCGCCGCTGGATACCTCGCGCGAGCGCCGAGGGGGCGCGGGCACCGTCAGTACTCCTCGGAGCCAGCTGCGCTGACCGGTAGCAACGGACCCGAAAGCCACACGACCCCGAAATCCCTCGTGTGCGGCGCGCGCGTTGTGGCACATTGCCGCGACATGGACCCGCACTCCCCCGCCGCGCCCACCGCAGCCTCCACCACCGAGCGCCCGATCTCGCACGTAAACCCCCAACCCCCGCAACTCCATCGCGCGCTCGGCGCTTGGGACGGTGCTTCGCTCACCATCGGCGCGGTTATCGGCACGGGCATCTTCCTCACTGCGGGTGATGTCGCGCGAGCACTCCCCCACCCATTGCTCGCACTCGGGGCGTGGATCGCCGGCGGGCTGCTCGTGCTGGCCGGCGCGCTCTCATACGCCGAGATGGGTGCCATGTACCCGCGCGCGGGTGGCCTCTACCACTTCTTGCGCGAGGCATGGGGACCGCTGCCGGGCTTTCTCTATGGATGGACCTGCCTGCTCGTCATCATGACCGGCGGCATCGCGGCGATCGCCGTGGGCTTCGGCGAGTACCTGGGCGCACTCGTGCCGTTCTTCTCGAGCGAGCACACGCTGTTCGCGGTGGGCGCACTCAGGGTGAGCGGCGCACAGGTCGCGGCGCTGCTCGCGATCTTGGTACTCACGACGGCGAACCACTTCGGTGTGCGCGAAGGCGCGGGGGTCCAGAACGCGTTCACAATCGCCAAGCTGGGCGCGATCGCAGTACTGGTGGTGGGCGGCTTCGCCGTGGCCCCCGCGGTGCCCGGCGGCTGGAGCGCACCGCTGCCGGCCACCCCGCTGGCGCTCGCCGCACCGTTCGGCGTGGCGCTGATCGCGACGCTGTGGACTTATGACGGCTGGTACGCGCTGACGTTCTCAGCCGGCGAGGTGCGCGAGCCCATGCGTGATTTGCCGCGCGGCATGCTGCTCGGCGTAGTGGTGGTGGTGGTGGCGTACGCGCTCTTGAACCTCGTGTACTTGCGGGCGCTCACGGTGGAGTCGCTCGCCGGCACGAGCCGTGTGGCCGAAGCCGCAACGCGCGTGCTGTTCGGCGATGCGGCGGCGCGTGCGATGACCGCGGCCGTGGCGGTGTCGGCGTTCGGCTGCGTCGCCGCGACGATCCTGTACTCCTCCCGGATCTATCAGCCGATGGCGGCGGACGGCGTGTTCTTCCCCGGCGTCGCGAAGATCCACGCGCGCTGGCGCACGCCGGTGGCCGCCCTGTGGCTGCAGAGCGGGTGGGCGATGGTGCTGGCACTCACCGGTAGCTACACGCAGCTGTTCACGTACGTCACCTTTGGCGGCGTGCTGTTCCACGTCGCGGCCGGGCTGGCGCTGTTCCGCCTGCGCGCGACACGACCCGACGTGCACCGACCCTACCGCGCGTGGGGCTGGCCGTGGCTGCCGGCGTTGTTCGTGCTGGGAATGGCGCTGCTCACGGTGAACACGCTGCAGTCGGCGCCGAGCGAGTCGATGCTCGGGCTGCTCGCGATCGCGGCGGGCGTGCCGGCGTACCTGATTTGGCGGAGCGGGGCCGCG
>CAZADU010000569.1:0-1634 GCA_964483945.1 uncultured bacterium | reverse complement strand
GCTCGTCAGCAGGTCGTAGCCGGATTTCGCCTCCGGGCGCTTGGCTTGCCACAGGTAGTCCTGCACGGCATCGCCATCGCTGATGGCCGAGCTAAAGTAGGTGTTGCCGCGGTGTACCGACATGATGCCGAGCAGCAGCTCCTGCACGTCGGACTTCTTGACGACATAGCCGCTGGCGCCGGCGCGAAGCGCGGCCAGAATCAGCTCATCCTCCATGTAGCCGGTGAGGATAAGCACCTTGACCTTCGGGGCGCGACGGCGGATCTGCCGTGTCGCCTCCAGGCCGTTGAGGCCGGGCATCACCATGTCCATGAGCACGACGTCCGGGTGCGTCTTCTCGACGGCCTCGAGCGCCTCGCGGCCGTTGGCAGCGTCACCGACAACATCCACTTCGGCCTGGCTCTCGAGCAGCATCCGCAGCGCCTGCCGCAGCACGGCGTGGTCATCGACGATGAGGACTTTGATGCGGCTGGCGTGTACGCGGGGCGCTGGTGCGTTGGTCATGGACATCCCTTCCGTTTCTGGTGTGCTCGGTGCGCGTCTGGCGCACCGGCTGAATCCGTTCGCTTCCCGACACCCTTAGGAAACCCCTAAGGGTATAATCCTCTTACCACTTCTGACCGTTACCCGGCAAGCTGCCGCGGCCCGATTCCGCCATGAGCGATGCGCCTCGGCCGAGCGATGCGGCTTCGTCGTACATGCCCTGGCGGCTGGCGCCCTCGACGCTCGCCGGATAGTCGCGGCGGGCGCCGCAGCGCTTGCAGCGGCCCTTGACGACTTCGCCCTCGGGCAAGCCCAAGACCCAGTGATGTACGCAGGTGCTGGTTTCCGTTCGCATCATCTGCGGCCTCCTCAGCCACGGCGATTATGCGGTTGCGGCCGAAGGGAAGGCATAGGGGATTACCCCCGGAAATCGTAGGGGAATACCCCTAAATCCTTAGGGCGGGTAGGGGCGCGCGGAAGCGGGAAAGGGAAACGGGATGCGAGAAACGGGACAATGGAGCTTCGAACGCGGGGACGCGATATCGCGGCCGGCCGTGGCCCCTATCGCCGGGGATCAGTCCGGCTCCGCGTCCACGCCGCTGATCTCGCGCGCCTTTCGGAGGTCGCGACGGAGCACCCAGAGTTCATAGGCCCACGGCGGGCCCCACGAGCCGCCGCGTGCCGTCGCCGCATCGAGGTTCTTCACCATCGAGTGTATGCCTTCACTTTCGAGCAGCTCCTGGAGCATGAGCGCTTCGGGCTCGCCTTCAGGGCGCGTGAGCAGCACCAGTTCACCGGGCGAAGGCAGGCGCGCGGGCGCATCGGGATCGGCTGCGCGGAAGCGCGCGAGGAGGCGGCTGATGATGCTCACGGTTCAGTGTACGGGCGCGGCGGAAGCGCAGCCTCGTTGGCTGTGCCCCTCGCGACCCTCGCCGTCGGGGCGCGAGAACGCGGCGGCGCGGCTGTCGTCTGTCGGCGATGCGTGGTGATTCGCTAGAATGGAGCTTCGCGCGGAGGGGTCGCATAGTGGCCTAGTGCGGGCGCCTGCTAAGCGCTTATTCTGGGAAACTGGAATCGAGGGTTCGAATCCCTCCCCCTCCGCCAGCAAAGCCCGCCCTCCGGCGATGCCGAGCACCGCCGGGCGCGGGCTG
>CAZADU010000568.1:0-2093 GCA_964483945.1 uncultured bacterium | reverse complement strand
CGGGCGGTGCAGTCCACTGCACGGAGGGCGTGAACAGGATGCCCTTCCTCGGGTCTGCCGGCTGGTCGAACGCCCCGATACGCGCGCTCAGCGTGAACGTGCTGTTCTCGAGAGTCGTGCCGAGCGAGTCGAGCACTCCCTTGGCCGCCAGCGAGAGTAGCGTGAGCAAGTCCACGCTGCCGTCGGTGAAGTTCTCGATCTGGTACTCGTACACCTCCCGCCGCGAGATCCGGTAGTCCAGCGACGCCGAGCGGAACGCCGAGGCACGGTAGATGAGGGTGGTGTTCGCGCCGTATTCGAGCGAACGGTCGTAGATGTCGTCGCGCTTCTCGAGAAACGGCGAGAGCACGCCGGAGAACCGCCGTTGGAACAGGTACGGCTGCAGGAACGACACCGCGGCTCGGTAGCGCTGGTCGGGATCCTTCACGAGTGCCAGCCAACCGGTCTGGGCCAGGGCCGAGAACGTGAGCGTGCGTGCCGATCCCGTGAAGTTGCGGTGCGCCCAGCGTGCTTCCGTCGTGAATCCCAGATCAGAACCGTAGCCCACGTCACCGCTGATCTGCCGACGCTTGGCTTCGAACAGACTCACGCGCACGGGAACGACGGGGCCCTCACTGCCGGGAGCGTGCGGCCCGGCGGTCGGGGACGGGAGTTCGAAGCTGGCGCTGCGCACGATCTCCAGCTCTTGAAGTTCGGTGCGCCCCTCGTCGAGCGCGGCGGCGGAATAGAGGTCGCCCTCTCGGAACGGCAGTTCGCGGCGGATGACCGGATCCGAAAGCGACGCGCTGTCTCCGATCGTGACAGGCCCGAACCGCGCCGACGCGCCCGGCACCACCACGTGATGCACGTGTGCTTCGCCGCGCACGCTGTCCACCTGGACCGCGACATGGGCTTCGGCTGCGGGATGGCCGCGGTTCAACCACCAAGTCCTCAACCGCTTCTGGTCCTGACGGACCTCTACCATCTCGAACCGGTGCCCGCGCAGGCCGAGCACCCTTCCTTCCACCGTACGCCAGCTATTCCCCTGACCCTTCGGCACCGCGAGCGGGGCCACGCTGTCCGGGCCCGCGATGCTCACCTGTGCTACGCGCACTGGCTTGCCCTCGGTGATCACGAACTCGATCGAGAGCAGGTTCTTCGCTTCGTCTGACTGCACTTCGTAGCGTACCTGGGCATCGAGGAACCCGGCCTCACGGTAGCGCTGCCGCAGGCGCACGACGTCTCGCTGCAGTTCCATTGCGGTGAACAGGCGAGGAGCGGGCGGGCCGATGAACGGCAGGCCGGCGAGCGCGGAGCGCAACGCAAAGTAGCGCCCGCGGTCGCGGGTCTTGAGGATCTCCCGCAGTTGCGCCTCGGGGACCTCCTGGGCTCCGCGGAAGCGCAGGGTCTTCACCTGCGTACCCGCGTCCACTCGAACTTGCGAGGCCGCGGGCGGCGCGGCCGCAAGGCACGCGAGCGCCAGCACAGCGCCGGCAGCCCGCCACCGCCCATCACCCCATCCCGCGCGCGGATCAGTACTCACGCCGAAACCTCAGGTAGGAACGGATGAACGACGACTCGCCCTGCACGTTCAAGACCAGCCATCGATACGCCGCGTATTCCAGCTCGACTTTCGTGTTCGTGCTCTCGTCCAGGTTGGTGCCGTTGGTGTTCACCGTCTGGAGCGGCTGGCGGAAGCCAACGTACAACTGCGGTGCAACATATCGACCGGCGATGAGCGTGGTGCCCTGAATGCCGTCGTAACCCACCTTCATCACGTCAAGGCCCACCGAACCCTTGGCCGCGTCCTCGAGCGCGCCCGAGACCATGGCCATCCCCATGTCCACGCCCAGGTTGACCGCATTAGAGCCGATGTCCTGCGATTGGCCGGCCCGGGTTGTGGGGGAGCGCCCCGTCGCGATGAACGTGATGATCTCGGTCTCGGACAGCGGCGGCTCCGAGGAAAACACGAGCCGCATCTTCTCGAGCGTGCCCTGCAGGTCGAGATGCACGATGACGTTGTTCTCTTCACGCGACATGGCATCGCGTTCTGAGGGGTACTGGGCACGGAGGTTCAGCGCGCGCGCCGCCTCCCACTGCCCCTTCGGAATGGC
>CAZADU010000567.1:0-1687 GCA_964483945.1 uncultured bacterium | reverse complement strand
CTCCACGCCGCGATTGACCGGGCCCGGGTGCAGCACCACCGCGTGCGGGGCCAACAGCTGCAGCCGCTCGGGGCTCAACCCCCAGACGCGCGCGTACTCGCCGAATGACGGCAGCAACCCCTTGTCCATGCGCTCGCTCTGCAGCCGCAGCGCCATCGCCGCATCAGCGCCGGCGAGGGCGTCCTCGATGGTGTAGGCGACATCGCAGCCCAACAGCGCGACATCAGCCGGCAGCAGCGTGCCCGGGCCGCACACCGTGACGCGCGCGCCCAACGTGGTGAGCCCCGCGATCGCCGAGCGCGCCACGCGCGAGTGCGCGATGTCGCCCACGATCGCCAGCCTGCGACCCTCGAACCGGCCCTCCCACGCATCTTGCAACGTGAGCAGGTCCAGCAGCCCCTGCGTGGGGTGCTCGTGCATGCCATCGCCCGCGTTGATCACGCCCATGCGGTCGAGTTGCCGCGCAAGCCACACCGGCGCGCCCGACGAGGGATGGCGCATCACCACCAAGGCTGCGCCCATGGCCTCGAACAGCCGCACGGTATCCAATAGCGTCTCGCCCTTGTTGAGCGAACTCGCGGCACTGGAGAACACGACCACGTTGGCACCCAGGCGCTGCGCGGCGATCTCGAACGAAGTGCGCGTGCGCGTGGAGTCCTCGATGAACGCCAGCACCACGGTCATGCCCGCCAAGTCGGTGCGATTGGGCTCGCCCTTCGCCAGCCACGTGCGTTCGCGCGCGGAGGCGGCGAGCAGCGCCAGCAACTCGTCCCGCGTCATGCCCTCGAGACCGAGCAGGTGGCGGCCGTCGGTGGCGGCGGTGTCGTCGAGGTCGGCGGCGGCGCGGCTCATGACCGCGCCCGGCGTCCCGGCTAGTGCGAACGCCTCGGGACCGCCCAGATTAGAAAAAATCCCGGCGCCGGGCGGCGTCGGGGCAGCATGAAGCGCAGCAGTCGTCATGGACCGGTCTCCTGGCGGACTCTCGGGACCGCCTTAAGGTGGAGTTCTGGCACGAACCGGCGGGGACTATAGAGGTTGCGGGGCCGGGCTTCAAGGTTCCGGCGGGCCCGCGGGGGGGCCGATTGGGCAGGCGCGCTAAAGCAGCGTCCCCTTGAGCATCAGGCTCGCCACCGTGAAGTAGATGACGATGCCCGTGACGTCCACCAGCGTGGCCACGAACGGGGCCGAAGCACTGGCGGGGTCGAGCCCGGCGCGCTTCAAGATGAACGGCAGCATCGAGCCCGAGACCGTGCCGAACATGACCACGCCCGCCACGCTGACGGCGACGGTCACGCCGAGGTTCAGCGTGTGCGGGCCGTAGGCGTGGAACAGCGACTCCCACAAGTACACACGGCCCATGCCGATCGCGCCGAGGATCGCGCCGATCGCAGCACCCTGGAAGACCTCGCGGTGCATGACACGCCACCAGTCGGCGAGCTTCAGTTCGCCCAGCGCCATGGCACGGATCACCAGCGTGGACGTCTGCGAACCCGAGTTGCCGCCGCTCGAGATGATGAGCGGTATGAACACCGACAGCACCACCGCCTTGGCGATCTCGTCCTCGAACCGGCCCATGGCGGTGGCCGTGAAAAGCTCGCCCACGAACAGCACCATCAGCCACACGACGCGCTTGGACAGCATCGAGCGGAATCCCACCTCCAGGTAGGGCGCTTCGAGGGCGCGCGTA
>CAZADU010000566.1:0-1534 GCA_964483945.1 uncultured bacterium | reverse complement strand
GGTACTTGCCTCGCGCGGCGTTCGCCTGGGTTTCCAGGCTCGGCGTGGCGGAGCCCAGCACCACGGGCACGCCCAGCATGTGCGCACGCCTTACTGCCACGTCGCGGCCGTGGTAGCGCAGTTGCTCGCTCTGCTTGTAGGCCGGTTCGTGCTCTTCGTCCACCACGATCAACTTGAGGTTCGGCAGCGGTGCGAACACCGCACTGCGCGCCCCCACGACCACGTCGAGCGCGCCGGTTCTCGCCAGCTCCCAGTTCTTTCGTCGCACGCCCAGGCTCAGGTAACTGTGCAACGCCGCCACGCGTCCGCCGAAGCGTTTCTGAAACACACCCACGACTTGTGCGGCCAGCGCGACTTCGGGCACCAGGATGAGCGCCTGGCCTCCAGCCTCGCGCGCGGCACGCGCCGCACGCAGGTACACCTCGGTCTTGCCGCTCGCCGTCACACCGTGCAGCAGGAAGGGCTGGAACCCGCCTTCGGCCACCGCGCCGTCGAGCGCCGCGACCGCCTCGCGTTGCGCGATCGTGAGCGTGATGCGCTCGGGAATGGGCATGCGCAGCACGGGGTCCTCGGCGGCGCGACGGAGAGCGAGTGAGCGGGCGAGCCCGTCGTTGCCGCCGGGAAGGGCCGCGGCCACGACTTCGCCCGGCGGAGCCAGGTAGTAGTCGGCGACCCAGCGCGTGAGCGCGAGCAAGTGCGGTGACAGCAGTACTCCGCCCGTGACCTTGCCTATGTCGCGCACATTCGCGAGCGGCGTGCTGGCGATGCGTTCGATTACGACGCCGCTTGAGACGCGGCCGCGAAACGTCACCTCGACCGGCGCGCCGGGAACCGTGGCGGCGGCGAGTGCGTCGGGAACACGATAGGTGAACAGCTGCCGCACGGGGACCGGCAGCGCGACGAGCGCGAAGGACATGGGTCTTTACGCGAGGGAGTGGTACGAGGCGCGCGGGTCGCGCTGGCTCATCGCCGTGCTCACCGCCTCCACCCGCGGCGTGCTCATGCTGTGCGGCATCCGCGATCTGGGCCCCCGCACGTTCGTTTCCGAGGAGGAAATAAAGCACCTGGTCAGGGAGGGGAAGGAGCAGGGGGTGCTGGACCAGAGCGAGGTGGAGCTGATCCACAGCGTCTTCGAATTCTCCGAGACGCCGGTGAAGAAAGTCATGGTGCCCCGACCCAAGATTTTCGCCTTGGATGCCGAGATGCCCCCTTCCGAGGTGGGGGGGGCGATCGTGGAGAGCGGGTTCTCACGGATCCCGGTCTTCGAGGACTCCGTCGACAACATCATCGGAGTCGTCTACGCAAAGGACGCACTCCGCCTACTCGAGAAACACCAGCCGGTGGTGTTGCGCAAGGTCTTGCATCCCGTGCTGTTCGTTCCCGAGACCAGGAAGGTGGGGCCGCTCCTCAAGGACTTGCAGAAGCGGAGGACCCACATGGCGGTGGTCATCGACGAGCACGGGTCCCTGAGCGGCCTCGTCACGATGGAGGACCTGATCGAGGAGATCGTGGGGGAGATCCACGACGAGTACGA